>NZ_JACJDM010000079.1:0-16182 GCF_014163545.1 Pseudoalteromonas sp. SR45-6 | reverse complement strand
ATTATATTTATTTTTTATCAGAAGGTCTTGGGGCGTCGCAAAATTACTGGATTAACTTATCGGACCCCAGTAAGCGCATTATATCACCAAGAAAAGCAGATACTTATTTTTTCTCAGATAAAAAAAATAAAGTGTTAAGTCCCGCATCAAGAGATTCTACGGAGCTAATGGGGAACGGTCGTCCATACCCTGATTATTACTTTATTGAATTGGATTTAATCACTAAGCAAGAAAAAGAAATATTGCTTAAAGAAAGTAATATTTGGGGCATGGGAACTTTGCGTATTTTTGGCGTGTTTAATATCAAGGATGAACAATGACAGAGCAATTTTATACAGGGCTATGTAGTTTCCCTAAAGCGTATTTACTCACTGGCTATGTTAAGAAGGGGGAGCCAATCAGTAAGCTCACCCCGCTGTTTAACCGTGTGGTGGTGGCTGATAGCGATGGAGCCACACCAATACTATTAAGCAGTGATGAAGGCGCGGTGCTTGAGGCTGTTGATTACAAACAATTGACGACACGAACCCCGTTTCATGCCCAAAAAACTACCCCGTTCATGCTTCGCATTGCTGCCTCTACGACCAATTTACACCGTACAATCAAGGACTATTGATGTCATTAATCTCAGTAAAAAAATCTACGTTTAAATCGCTTTTAACCACGGGCTTGTTAACTAAGTCATTTTCACACTGCGCAGTAATAATGTTACTAAGTGTCGCTACATTGCAATTAACTGGCTGTGGTGATGACGTTAAACCGCCAGAAAAACAAGTTGTTGAAGAGCAACCCAGTCGATTTAGTAAAGATAAAAAAACGCATCGTCATAGTTACCACCCTGAGTGGCCAAAAGAGGTACGAGATGAGGTGTATGGCGATAAAGAAACATTTTCAACCCCACGTATTTTATTTAACGCGAAAGTCGAATGGATGAAAAGGAAAACGCTGTTCTCAGCACGGATGGATGGCTCTGATAGGCGCCGCATTATCCCCGAAGCTGCCTTTGAAGGTAGGGGGCTTATTGGTAGCCACACACCCAAGCGCTCGCCAGATAACCGCTATATAGCCTTGTCCATGGATACAACAGAGCACGGCTTTACCCGCGAGCTGTGGGATACTAAAACCCAACAGTTTATTTTAATGAGCAAAGGCTATGGCTATGCCCATTTTAATTGGACCAAAGACAGTGAAAATGTAATTTTTTACGCCAGTGGTAAGCATTATAACTACCATGTACCCACCAAAGCACTCACTGAGCGGCCAATTATTTACTCTAATGGCTTGTTTTTATTGCCAGATGGTAAAACCTTTTTAGCCGATAAAAAAAATAAATACTGGTTACATGATTTTAATGGCGACGTGATTGAGAAGGTTGATTTAGGCTTTAACACCCAATTTACGATGCAGTATTTAAAAGTATCCCCTTTCGGCGATTATATTTCTTTTTTATCAGAGGGGCTTGGATACCCTAAATATTACTGGGTTAATTTATCAGACCCAAGTAAGCGCATTACAAAACCTTTCAAAACAGGGGGTTATTTTTTCTCAGATAAAAAAAATAAAGTGTTAAGTCCCGCATCAAGAGATTCGACAGAGCTGATGGGGAACGGTCGTCCATACCCTGATTATTACTTTATAGAACTAGACTTAATTACTAAGCAAGAAAGAGAAATATTACTTAAAGAAAGTAATATTTGGGGCATGGGAACTATATATGTTTTTGGCGTGTTTAATATCAAGGATGAACAATGACAGAGCAATTTTATACTGGGCAATCTAGTTTTCCTAAAGCGTATTTACTCACTGGTTATGTTAATAAGGGGGAGCCAATCAGTAAGCTTACCCCGCTGTTTAACCGTGTGGTGGTGGCTGATAGCGATGGAGCTGCCCCAATACTGTTAAGTAGTGATGAAGGTGCGGTGCTTGAGGCTGTTGATGACAAGCAGTTAACAACACGAAACCCGTTTCATGCCCATAAAACCCGACCTATTATTGTGCCGCCGGTAGATGCGATAAGCTTGTTAGCGGCAAGCCAAGGTGATAAGTGGTTTGAGGCATTTAAAACTGAACTAGAAAGCTATAAGGGTAAAACTAATAACCTTAGCTATCAACAAATTACAGTTGCAGATTTACAACGCCCCGACACTAATAATAAAGATAAAACCTACAGCGATTGGTATAACGAACACATTATTAAGAGCAAGGTAACCCATATTTATGGTTATGTAATACCCAAAACACGGGCGCTGCTGCTGAGTGTAAATCGCTCTATTCCATTAGCGGCCGGCGTTGGTAATGTTGAAATAGTAAAAGGCACTGAAACGCCAATTAAAGGTTTTTTTAATACGGGGGATGAACTCGGAACTGAAAGTACAGTTTACACTGCTGTAATTAATAATAATGACCAAAAGCTGAGTGCTGGTTTATATAAAATACGCGTTAAATTAGATAAATTTGAATTAGATGAACAATATACCCGTTGGAGCCAAAATGCTCTTAGCTATGATGACAGTGGCACCCCTTATTACGAACTCAGCGAAATGTTGCATTTTGATATTCAAAACGAGGCCGGTGAGTTTGATATTATTAACTGCGACCCAATTTCAGTGGAAGAGTCACTGATTAAGCAGTTTCCGAGTTATTACACCCACTTAATCAACTTTGCAAAAAACACGGCCTCTGCCCCTGAGGCTTTTGATCCTAATGAGCCAAAAAAAGGCTTGCCTGAATATGGCTCGCCCGATGCCAAAATGCCGAATAGCAAACCTACGGCAATTGCCAGTGGCTTTTTAGATTACTGTACAAATTGGGAGTTAACTAAAACCCGTGCCAGCCTTGCTGCGGGCTTTTTAGTTGCCGACATGCAGCAATATGTTGATGCCGATGGCGTACACCATGATAACCGAGGGAAATTTGCCAAGTTAGTTGCTAAAACGCTGCATACCCACTTTCAAACTAATCAGGACCCTGCAGTATCGGCAATGCTTGATGCTACCTTTGCACTTGATAGCGGTGTTGATGCTTGGGTTAAAGTGAGGGAGGCGTTAACTAACCCCAGTGACCTGACAACAAGCGATGCATTAAGCAAATACTTCTTGCCTTTTAGTTTAGCTAACGGTGGTTTAACTGATAATCAGGAACTGCAATTCAATAATACCTTCGGTGATACGTTAGGAGTGCCTGCAAGCGTACTTAACGTATTAGATAAGTCTATTAATACCGTTGATTTAGCTGTAAGTATTTGCGCGTTTAGTGAGGCGACCATATCGTACTTTGGTGAGGCGGAAAACACTTTAAACACCAGTGTTAATCATTATAAAAGAGTAGCTGATGATTATTTTGCCCGTTTAAGCGAGCGCGAAGTAAGCCATGATGTAGTTATTCAAAGCCAGTTTGAACTTGACAGTGACGTTGTGAGTGAGCAGTACCAAAATGAAATAATATCGCGTAGCCAAATTATTGTTGAAGGGCTGCTCGCAAACCCTAATGCAATGGTTGATATTTCAGGGTATACCTGTGATATAGGCGGCTTTGAATATAATAAAAAGTTGTCTTTAAGGCGCGCTGAGGCTGTTAAAACTATTTTGGCTGAGCAGATGATTAGCCGCGGTATGGATGCTAACCAAGTTGAATCTCGCATGCGGGTATATGGGTACGGCATGCTTGAGAACTTGGTTGATAACGACTCAGAAGCCCAACGGGCAATTAACCGGCGGGTAAGCCTTAAAGCTTATATTGTCAGTAACCTTGCTGTCAGTGCCTCTCGTGAGGGGCTGAATAATTTAGAACGTTACCGTAGCTTAAGTGTTGAGAAAAAAATAGCACGCTCAAAAGAGGGCGACAAAGCATTAATGGCGGCGCTTGACACTGCGCTTGCGGTATTAAGTGTAATACCTCATACCGCGCTTGCGGCACGTTCAATTGGTTTTTTTAAAGCGGTGGTAGACGCAGCGCCTGTTGTTACTCGTGGCGTTGCTGCCTTAGCTGATGAAGTAATGACAGATAATATCTGTAAACAATATTTAGCAGTTGATGATAGGCAAAAACAGCAAAGCGAACGAAGTAGCGCCAACCAAGCATTAATGCGTGATTTGGTAACAGAGATGAACAGTAACCACACCATTGCTAATAGCACTTTATGGGCGGCGCAATACAGAGTAAGAGCTGAAGCCATTGCGGGTTTAGTGGGGTTACTGCTAAGAGCGCAAGTGTATGCAAGCAGCAAAGAAGACTACATTAACAATGCAAAAAAATTAGAGATTCAGGCCTATATTGAAAACTTTTTACTCGGCGATGAGTGGGCGTATCCGCTAATAGATAACGCGGTAATAAAAATGGATACGTTTTGGGTTAACTTAGTTGAAAACGTAAATAAAATGAAAGGCTCTGGTGCAGCTGAGCGGGAATACCAATTAACCTATGGTGTAAACCAAGACTTTAAATTAACCGCCGCGAGTGACCGAAAAATATTATACGACAACCACGTACAAGTAATGGATGAAGAAAGATCAACAGCAAGTTTGATAGGCATGGTTAGCCCTGCGCTTGGGTTTTATATGATGTCTAAAGCGCCAGTGTCTTCCTTACAAGGTTACTTACAAACACAGTATCAAAAGTATTTTCCGATACATACTTTAGGCACTAATGAGCTTGACAACTTTATTGATACTTTTGACCCATTAATGATGCAATACGGTGAAGCAAATTATCATTGTAGTGTGATGTATTACCAAGATGTTAATACTAAAAAATGGCACTTAATGAGTGATTTAGGGGATGAATCAATTACCCCATTTACACCGGTTAGAGTGCTGGTGGTGTTTGATGAAACGATGGCCCATATAGCACCGCTCACATTTGAAGTGAAGCGTATAGATGGCTGGGATGTAACCAGTATTAAGTATTCAGAGCTTGCACGTGCGCTGACCAAAGATGAGCTATTTATTAATCAAGATGGTTTTGATGAATCGCGTTATATAGGTATGGTTGGCTGTGTATTTCAGCCATTTTATCAACTTGGGCCTAAAACGTATTTAGGTATAAAGCCAACCGCTCATTCAGCGGCTTTTTTGTTACCTGGTATTAATAGCGCAGATGATTATGCTGACTCTGGTCGCCTAAATAATATGCGCTATAGAATCAGGTGCCAAGTGGCTAGCACGACAAGTGTAGATTTACCGCTTAAACAAACACCTTCACAAGGCCCCGTTGAGTTTGATGGGATATTTAGTTTTATTGAAGACGACTTTTTAGTAAGTGTTGATAAAGAAAAACACAGCTCAATGTTAATTAAAGACTACCTAACGAGCTATGATTCAAGCTTTGCCTACCCTGCGTTATTTGATGGTGAAAAAACCGTTACTATGGCAATTAGAATTGGGGGAGAAGGCGCGCCATTTATCTCATTAGCGAATTTAAACAATGAGTATTTAGAGGGACCTTACAAAAAAACTACTTATGAAGAGCTTTATAAGCGCGAGCTTTGGGCAAGTGCAATAAAAAACAACCTTACCATCACTCGCCACGGTAATAGCCTTAAAATTGAAAAATATGATTGGAATACTGAAATTGAAGTTTTTGTCGTGGTAACCGCCGATAGGTTACTTGAAGATAATTACAGCAAAGACCTGATCAACCTAAACTCCAATACTATTCCGTGCTTTTTAAGTATGACGGGTATTTCGTCAAGTTGGCCTAAAGACAGTGAGTTGCAAGGGCCTACTTATCCCAGTAATTTAATTAATATTGGTGAAATTGAACGTTCTTTAACAGGTGGTTTTAACAGAGGCAAAATACGTGATAATCACTATAAACTAACAAGACGACGCAACGTAAAGGGGCAGTCTCAACTTCGCGATTTTATTTCATTTTTAAGAAGTGATTCTCAAGAGCAAGAGAAAGAGGTACTCTCGTTGTTTAATTGGCATAACAAAAAAGCTGAGTTAGACAAGCAAGGCCAAACTGAGAAAAAGCATTTGTATGTCGCACGTTTTAAACTGGATTATAAGACCCCCAAAGGCAATACCGTAAAAGGTATTCGCCCTTTTGGTAAAGTGGATATAAACGCTAATGGCTCGGTTGATGAATCACCTAAACTATGTTTTAAAGAGTTTAGAACGGCTGGTAATTCAGGTATACACGTTGCCGACTTTAGCACTGTTGATGGCTTGTTATTCGATGATACATACAGTCACGGCTTTGCCCTAGAGGTGGAGTTACCGAAATCAGTAATCAATAACGCGCCATGGTCTAAAGCAATGAATAGTACACGCTATAGCAAACTCGAACCGCACTTGAGCGATTATCAAAAAGGCTTTTATGATTCAAATGACATGACGGCTGATGAGGTTAAAGAGTGGTTTGAGGTCCATTCGAAAAGTTTAGATGAAGTCAGTATCGAGGCTATAAATGCTCGCAAACTAAGTGATTAAACATTGCGTAATAAAAAGCTCATTTATATGAGCTTTTTTATTGAATTTTTTTAAAGGGATATTTAGATGTTTTCGACAAAGAGTCATAGTGTTCTTACATTGGCTTTCATTTTAATTGTGTTTTTAACTGGTTGCTCAGAGCCTTCATCGCAAAGTTCATCGCAAACTCAGGCGGAACTTCAAGCTGAGCTGGCTAAATACCCATGGGCTAAAGAGCACAAAAACCATCCAGAGTGGCCACTCGAAATACGCGAAGAGGTGTATGGTGATGCAGATACATTTTCAACCCCGCGGTTAATGTTTTGGAATAAATACAAATACAGTGAGATACGCACGCTGTGGTCATCGCGTTTAGATGGCTCAGACAGGCGCCGCATAATTCCTGAAGAAGTGTTTATACAATTTAGACCTGTAGGGCTGCATAAGGCAGTTCGCTCACCAGATAACCGTTATATAGCAATTTCGGGTTATATCAATGATAGAGCGACACGCCAGCTTTACGACACCAAAGAACAAAAACTAATCACCATGTCAGGCGGGGGGGGCATCCTTCATTTAACTGGACCTCAGATAGCGATAATGTGATTTTTTATGCAGATGGTAAACATTACAACTACCAGGTATCAACAGCCACTCTTACACAGCGCAAAATAATTTATTCAGATGAGCTGTTTTTACTCCCGGGCGATAAAGAATTTTTAGCGGTAAAGCACGATGGCTTTTGGATACATAAGTTTAATGGCGAAATAGTGCGTAAAGTGAATTTTGGTTTTCCGAAAGCGTGGGAGATGAAAAACCACCGTATTTCACCGGATGGTAAGTATTTAGCGTTTATGACCCACGCCAGACCGAAAGCGCATTTTCACTGGGTGAATATTGCCAATCCTGATATAGAAAGTTCGGAAGAAGGAACTGGCGGCGGGATAATTTTCTCTCCAGAAGAAGATTATCAATTGCAGTATTTAGTAAAACATTTACAAGAGCGTGATGAAAAAGGGTTCTATCTTTCAGAGCGTATTATAAAAACAAAGAATATAGTGACAGGTGAGTACTCAGAGGTGTTAATAAAAGAAAAATATATTTGGGGTATGCGGCCTTTAGCTCCTATCGCGATTACAAATTTAGCAGCAAAAGGACAATAAAATGCATGAAATGAGCAAAGGATCTGCAAGCCCGTTAGTGTATTTACTAACTGGATATGTTGAGAATAATAAACCGGTTGGCAAATTAACTCCGGTAGCAAATCGAATCGTGGTGGCCGAGCAGCCTAAGCTAGCCACATACGATACAAAAAAACCTATTGTATTAAAAACAAATAGCGCCGGTATTTTATCAACAATAAATAGTGACTCATTAGACGTACGCCAGCCATTTCATTCATACACTGCTATTAATCAACGACCTATTATTATTCCGCCAATGGAGTCTATAGGGCTTATTGCAAATAATAACCCTAGTGGCTGGGCGAAAGAGTTTGTTGATAATTTAAAAATTACAGTAGCTCAAATACGCCGTTATTAGAGCTACAAACAGTCCCTGTTACCAATTTAAAACAGCCTACAGAGAATAGTAAAGACGACACTTACAATAAGTGGTACGCAAAAGAAATAACTCAAAAAAATGTAGAAAGTATCCAAGCCTATATACTGGCAAAAACCCGGGCAATAATTTTAAGTATAAATCCAAATATACCACTTCTTTCTTCGGATGAAGAAATTGTTTTGTCACCACCAGTAGGTAAAGATATACCAGCCACTTTCGTTACTGAAACCAACTTAGCGGTGATATCAGGTACTGATAAGAAGTTACCTAAAGGGTTATACCGAATTAAAATAAGGCTTGATGGTGTTAAATATGTTGCCCAAAGGTCGCAATGGTGCTCTAAATCGCTTGTTAAGGAGGGAGCTAATTACTACTACGAACTTGCCGAAATGGTGCGCTTTGATATAAAAAATGAAGCGGGTGAGTTTGATGTAATTAACTGCGATCCGCTCTCGGTTGAAGAGGCAATAATAAAGCAATTCCCGCGCTTTTATAGCCATTTAATTAGTTATGCTAAAGATTTAAAAACCGAGCATGCCACGTACGACCCTAAAAATATTAGTGTTAAAGATGAAAACGGTAATGAAGTTGGCCGCGCCAAAGTTAGCGATGAACCGATAAAAATGGCTAGCGGCTTTGAGAGTTTTTGCCATGGCTGGGCGGTGGCTAAAGGCCGCGCACAACTCGCCGCCGGGTTAATTAATACTGATATAACCGCCAGTGCCAGTAACGGCAATTTTACCACTAATGGTAAATTTGTGTTAGGCAGTAAAATTGCCAAGGCAATTCATACCCATTTAAATAAAACAGAAGATAAAACCATTCAAGCAACCCTAGACGCGGTATTTGCGATGCAAGATGGGCAAGATGCGTGGCAAAAGCTACGCAGTGCGCGTGCTGCTATGACAACCGAGGGGTGGAGGCAAGTACTTGCAGAAAATTTGTGGCGCTTACCAGCGAACACACCAGCTGCAATTGAAAGTTATAACAATAGTTTAGGTAAAAAGCTTGGCATTCCTAAGGTGGCAATGGATGCAACAGGCAATGCGTTAAATATGGCTGATTTAGCGACTAACATTGTTGCGCTTGGGCAAACTACAGTACAGCAGATTGGCACTGATATTCCTAACTTAGTGCAATCTAAGCAGCATTATAAAACGGTTGCTCAGGATTACTTTGAGCATTTAAGTGCTAAAGAAATTGTAAAAGACGTGGTAATTAAAGCACAGTTTGCACTTAATAGTGAGCAGGTAAGCGATGAATACCGTGATGTTATTTTGCAGCAAAGTGAAGCGGTTTTAAAGGCGTTTGAGCTCAACGAATCGCTTAAAATTATAGTGGCAGGCCATACCTGCGATCTGGGTCATTACGATTATAATATGGCGCTATCTGAGCGACGAGCCGATGCTGTTAAAAATATTTTAGTAACTCAAGCTGGTATTGATGAGGCGCGTATTGAAGTGCAAGGGCTAGGTTATACTCAGCCACTTGTAAATAATAAAGATGAAGCCAGCCGAGCGCAAAATCGCCGTGTACATATTGCCGCTTATGCTATTAGCCAGCTTTCTGTTTGCCCATCACGCGAAGGTATGGATAGCTTAGAGCGCTTTCGTAACTTAACCGTGGTTAACGACATAAAAGTAGGTGAAACTGCCGATGCCATGGCGTGGCAAATGATCAATATTGCTTTAGGTGTGATGGCATTTATTCCGGCAACAGCACCGATTGCTGCAGCGGTGGCAGTAATAAAAGCGGGCGCTGCAGTAGCTACATCGGCTGCAAATTTAATGGATGAAGTACTGCTCGATAATACCTGTAAAAAGTATTATGCAGAGATTCAAAGAGATAAACGTCTAGGCCAAGAATGCGCGGCTAATCAAGGGATGATGCACGAGCTGCTTAATGAATTTAAAGAGAGCGAAAGTACAGAACAAAGTACGCAGTGGGCTGCGCAATTTAGACTGCGCTCAGAGGCAATCTCGGGCCTGATGGGCTTGTTATTAAGAGCACAGCGTGAAGGGGATAAAAGCGAGTACTACACCAATCTAGAGCGCTATAAAGTAAAACAATACATAGAAAACTTTTTATTGGGTGATAGCTGGGCGCTCCCTAATTTACCCGGTGCATCAATTCGTATGGATACCTTTTGGGTGTTTTTAATCGACAGTATCGCAGCTCAAAAGCAAAACGCAGGTAATGAAAAAAAAGCGCTCTATGGTTTTAGTGACAATTACAGCCTGTTAGATAAAGCCGCACGTAAAGCTGTGGTAAAAGATCCCGAAAATACGCTTTATATGCAATCTCAATTTAATCCTTACGGCTTTTATATGATGGCGGTGCCAACACTCGCGCGTGAACATAATTATATTACCGCTGAGTTTCAAAGTTACTTTCCTATTCATACCTTTGGCACACAAGAAAAAGAAGGTAGTAAATACCTTGAAAGCTTTGCAAACACATTTGAGCCGGTGTTTTCTGAGTATGGTGAGGCGAGCTATCACCACAGCGCTATATACTATCAATGCCCAACCTCAAAAAAATGGTTGCCAATTATTGCCAACAAACTAAAGCGCTTAACGCCATTCACACCTATTCGTGTTTTAGTGGTGTTTAACAATACGATGACCGGTATTGCCCCTATTACCTTTAAAGTAACGCGCTGTGATGGGGTAAATAACGAGCTTGCTTATAAAGAGTTGGTAAGGCCACTTGTCGAGTCTGAGCTATTAGAGAGCGAAAAGCACTTTGCAGGAAAGTTTGGCTGTGTGTTTACGCCGTTTTTTCAGTTAGGGCCAAAAACATATTTGGGTACTAAACCTATGGTGCATAAAGAAGCTTTTTACCCATTTATGCATGACTCTGCACTTGAATATTATCGAGCTAAAAACTTTGCTGACATGCGTTATTACATTAGTGCCCAAGTTGGCAGTAGTAGTGAAGTAGTATTACCTTTAATGGGGGAGCATGAAGAGAATAACGATGAAATGATTTTTGACTCCGGCTATTTAAATATTCTTAATGGGCTTGGTATAAAAAATAAGTATATAGCTACCGACTTTTATGTAGATTTAAATACAGAACGTGATGGTGGCAATGAAGAGTCACTACTAATAAAAGATTTTTTAACCAGTAAAAGTTCTAGCTTTGTTCGTCCTGAACTTTTTGCCGGGGAGAAAAGTGTTCGGATATTGGTGCGTTTTGGTGGTGAAGGGAAGCCTTATTTAATAACCAGTAAAATACAAAGGCAAGGACACTCAATCCGTTTATTTGAAAGCCAATTTGATGCAGCACAAAGTTTAGGATTTAAAGTACGCCAGTTTGGTGATGGCATTATTTTTGATGACTTTGACTGGAATACCAAAGTAGACATTATGGTCGTTGCTACCTGTACAAAACTTGAATCAGAAAACTATACAAAAACACTGATAGGTTTGAATTGGCGCAGTGTGCCATGTGAATTAACCCTACAACAAACCATTGGCATTAATGATGTGGGTCCTACTTATAAATCAAGACTCTATTATTTAGGTAAAGCGACTCGTAATGCAAATAAAGGCTACAACCAAGCTTTAAATAGATGGGAAGATGATAACTATAAATTTGATGACTCAACAGGTGCAAAGTTTAGAGAATACCGAGAGTTTGTTGAGCTACTTAATAAGGCTGGGCACAGTAATGACAGAGGCATGCAAGGTCGAGCGCTTCTGAATTGGCATGATCGCAGCGCTAAAGCGTTTGCCGGTGAAGAGCAGGTTTTTGTTTTTGCGGCGAATTTTAGTTTGGATTATGAGTCGCCAAAGCGCGTTACCGTTAATGGTTTAAGGCCTTTTGGTGACATATTTACTAGTCAGTTTAGTGATATTTTTACTGATAAAGAAGAGCGGCAATATACGATGGAGCTAGGTGTTGCTAGCTTTAATTCTGCGGGTAATTCTGGTTTTAACTTTAATGATATAGGCTCAATGACTGATAACACAAGTAATCATGGTTTGCAGTTAAAGTTACCATTGCCTAACCCTACAAATAGCGATTTGCCTTGGGGTAAAACATTACCTGAAGCTGATTTAAAAGAATTAGCCGCAAAGCTAAATGGCGAGCATTCAACCCCATCACAAAAAGCAGTGTATAAAAGGTTGTCAGAG
Organism: Pseudoalteromonas sp. SR45-6; assembly: GCF_014163545.1. Classification (NCBI taxonomy): domain Bacteria; kingdom Pseudomonadati; phylum Pseudomonadota; class Gammaproteobacteria; order Alteromonadales; family Pseudoalteromonadaceae; genus Pseudoalteromonas; species Pseudoalteromonas sp. SR45-6. The sequence continues at coordinate 4,067 of NZ_JACJDM010000079.1, read as the reverse complement.
GAAGGGTTGACTGAAGGTGAAGTGAAACAGTGGTTTGTTGAAGATGCTACAAAGAGGAAGGTCAGGCCGTTAGGGGCTTTTAAAGAGTAAATTAACTTCTTAGTACTTACAGGGCTGTAACCAAGCACTCTTTGTGAACAGCCCTTTTACTTAAGCTTACTTCACCTTTTAAAATATCAGCATATTATGGCATTAATTAAACCAATTTACCCAATCCCCTTAGCTAACAAATTAAAGGCGTTATTGGCAGTTAAATTACCGCGTGGTGAAACACCCCCAGCACCTATTACCTATGTTGATGACAACATCTGTAAGCTCAGTAACAACTCAATAAAAGCCCGTAATATGGGTATTATTCCGGCGTTGTGCATGGTGTCATTTATTGCCTTTTACCAGATAGCTGGTTTTTATTCCATGTGGAAATCAACGGAAGAGAGTATGATGAAAATGGTTGATTTTTATAAAAAAAAGCATGGAGAAGATTATTTTTTATCCCCAAATGTTGAACCAGTAAGTAAAAGTTTTTACGATATGTTTGATGAAAATGGCAAAATGTCATTAAGTCGTTATATGCATTATCACTATTATGAAACCGCTGATGTTGGCGGTACGTTTCGCCTTAAGCGAGATATAATTTTATCCATCTTTATTATACTGACACTTCCTCCCTTATTGTATTTTCTAATCTTTTTTAAGCGCCAAGCGCCGATGGTGTTTGACCGTAATCGGCAAATTGTTTATCACTGGTATAAGGGCAACGTTCGCGCCCAGCATTTTAAAGACCTACGAATACATGAAGACTCACAAATGATGCGTATTCAGACGCGCAGCCTTGGTAAGCGCGGTGATATGCGTTGGGCTAATTTTATGGTGCAACCGCGCCATAATCCTTATTGCAACGGTAAAGATGCGTATGAGCCAGTATTGGCATTCATATGTCAATTTATGGAATATGGCCGTGAGCATGTAATGCCGCAGTGTGAGCAATGGCAATCAAATGACAAACCCTTTGCACTTTTTGATGATGAAAAACCAAAAGACTTTGAGCAGCAATTAAATGCGGTGTTAACACATTTGTCAGAGAACGATACAGATATCCCGCTTGATAAAGACAATTTACCGTTATCTACAGGGATGGATATGAGCATGAGTATGCGTTTAAGAAGGGCCCAGAGTAGAGAAAGTAATAAAGATGTGGACAAGAATGGATAAAGAATTTGTTGAGATTAATGGCTTTGATTAAATACCACTACCCAATACCTTTAGCAAATAAGTTGAAAGCACTACTTAGCTTTCAACTCACTAAAGAGGCGCCGCCGCCAACACCGATAGTGTATGTAGATGAACATATTTGTAAGCTTAGTAATAATTCAATGAAAGCCCGTAATATGGGGCTGATCCCATTGTTATTAATTGTGTTATTTACTGCATGTTTAAATGCTAATAATATATTAAAAAGCTGGAGTGCAAGAGAGAGCAACTATTGATAGTATTGAATTATATAAAAAAAAGTATGGAGAGAATTATTTTAGTAGTACAGAAGTAAACCCAATACACTTAAAGTGGTATAAATTGCTAGATGAAAGTGGTGAGTTGACGTTTAAAAGCTACTTGTATGCTCGTCACAGTAATAAACATACAGCTTATGGAAGTTATTTTTACAAAAAAGACATTTCATTTTTAGTTTTTTACGCTATTACTATTCCACTTTTGTTGTTTTTTATTATTCGTTTTAAGCGTCAAGCACCGATGGTGTTTGATCGTGATAAACAAATTGTTTACCTCTGGTACAAAGGCAAAGTACGCGCTCAGCACTTTAAAAATTTACGGGTTTATGAAGACTTTCAAATGATGCGTATTCAGACACGTGGTTTTGATAAACACAACAACATGCAATGGGCTAATTTTATGGTACAACCGCGCCACAACCCTTATTACAACGGCAGTGATGCGTACGAGCCGGTATTGGCATTTATATGTCAATTTATGGAGTATGGCCGCGAGCATGTAATGCCGCAGCATGAACAGTGGCAAACCGATGACAAACCCTTTGCATTTTTTGATGATGAAAAACCAAAAGACTTTGAGCAGCAGCTTAATGCGATATTAACGCATTTATCAGAGAATGATACAGATATCCCGCTTGATAAAGACAATTTACCGTTATCTACAGGGATGGATATGAGCATGAGTATGCGTTTAAGTAGGGCCCAGAGTAGAGAAAGTAATAAGGATGTGGACAACAGTGAATAAAGGAATTGTTGAGATAAAGGCGCTAAGGAGTGCCACTACAAAGCTTAACGGAACTTGCTAACCGCAAACAAGCTGACGGCTAAGCTATACCTTATATTTTACCTAGCGAGCTTAAAACACTGGTTGATAGCGCCCGCAGCTTTGGCCCACAAAGTGATGCCTGGCAGGCTTTATATAAAGATTACATCCACCACAGTGTTAAATATTCAGCAACGATTGATGCGATTGCTCATGGTCCTGAAGAAGACGCTGAATTCACCAGCAAAAACCAACAACGTGAGCTTTTTTACAATCAGCCAGAACAGGCTGAAGCAAGTGTACAATGGCAGTCACAACTAATAAATGGATATAGATTATGGACAAGCTCGTAAAATGTCTCACCACACTCGCTTTAACATTATTTGTAATAGGTTGCTCGTCAACAGGTAAAATTGATTACATGGTCGCAGGTGTCGGCACCGAAAATGGCAATGCAATTTGGGGGCGCTCTGTGGTATTTGATGATGAGTGGGGTATTCCTTCCGGTGCAATAGAATGTTGTTACGCACAAGCTGGTGGTACTGTGAGTGTTTACAATCAAAAATTCCCAGAAAAAGTAGCCGTTGAATGGTTAGATAAGTCAGAAAATAGAATTTACTTTGGTGAAGTGGCAATAGACAAAAAAGGTTATAGGTTAGCTAAAAATTTACCTTCATACACAGCGCACACAGGTAAGGTTTTTAAAGATGTAAAACCGTATTTAATAGTCGGTATGGGTGAGTCAGGTGAAATCAAAGTTTGGTTATCTAATACCCGTTCAGCGGGATTTACAGGCCGTGTATTACACGAACTAGGCTCTGGGCAAGCACAGTGGCGTGAGAATAAATGACCAGTTTTAAACGCCTTTTTACAATCAGCCAGAACAAGATGAAAAGAGTGAGCAATGGCAATCACAACTAATAAATGGATATAGATTATGGGCAAGCTCATAAAATTACTTATCACACTCGCTTTAATATTATTCGCTGTAGGATGTTCGTCTACAGGTAAAATTGATTACATGGTTGCAGGCGGTGCGACACAAAAGGGTAATGAAATTTGGGTGCAATCAATTACTTTTGATAATAGTTGGGGTATTCCTATGGGGAGCCTTGGTTGTTGCTGGCAAAGTGCCGGTAAAACAAGTGGCGTTTACGATCAAAAATTCCCAGAAAAAGTAGCCGTTGAATGGTTAGATAAGTCAGAAAATAGAATTTACTTTGGTGAAGTGGCAATAGATAAAAATGGTTATAAATTAGTCAGTAAATTACCTCGATTTAGTTACCATACAGGCGAAGTAGAAACTGATATTTACCCATATTTAATAGTTGGTATGGGTGAATCAGGTGAGATAAAGGTTTGGATTTCAAATACACCATCAGCCGGGTTTACTGGACGTGTTCTACACGAGCTTGGCTCTGGGCAAGCTCAATGGCGTGAGAATAAGTAGTAAAGCCACGACCCTAAGCTTATGTTCTATAAAGTATTCGCAGAGGCAGCCCGTAGCTCATGGCCCTGAAGAAGACGCTGAATTCACCACTAAAAACCACAGCTCGCGCTTTGTTATAATCAGCCTGCGCAAGCAGAGCTCAGCACACAATGGCAATCACAACTAATAAATGGATATAGATTATGGACAACCTCATAAAATTACTTCTTATTAGTCTGTTAGCTGTATTACTAGGCGGTTGTGCAACAACAGGTGAAATAGATTATATGGTTGTATCGGGTTCAACGGATGAAGGTAATGATATATTCGTGACTTTAATTAAGTTTGATGACCAGTGGGATGTACC
>NZ_JACJDM010000078.1:0-16216 GCF_014163545.1 Pseudoalteromonas sp. SR45-6 | reverse complement strand
ATTATTGATTACCTGTTTTATGCCTTGCGGTTTTTTCATCTGGTATGAAAGTGTGGATCCCGCATTTATCCCTAATGCTAATTACAATTTTATTTTACAATGGGTTTTACCCTCGCTGACAGTGCTGACGATTGGTTACCTTTTTAGTCAGTATAAGAATTTTGCTCAAGTGAAGGAAAGCTTAGATGAGCATTTTATTGCTGAGGGACGTTTAGTTAAGTATTTTACGCTGCTTTTTAGTCCAGTGTTTATTTACTTTTACTTTTGGACATTCATTAATATCCCAATACAGTTATGGGCAAATTATCAATTGGCTGAGTATTGGTCGCAAGAATATTTATTAGTTGAGGCAACAACATGTAGTAGTGACTATGAGCCGCACTGCGTAGAATTAAAGTTTTCCGATTTAGCAAGTGAAGAAATACATTCAATAAGATGGTATTTAGATAAAGCTGAATTATTAACGCTCAAGAATAAAAGAGTAAATCTGGTCGGTGAAAAAAGTTATTTTGGTTATATTATCAATACAATACAGTGGTGATCAAAGCTTTAAAAGGCATTATTGTGATTTGTGGTGGTTATAAAAAGGCCTAAACTACCCCTGCCATTTTGCAGGGGTAGTATAAATTGGTTAACCGCGATTATACTCGCGAGCGTAATCAATATTGGGCCCTTTAGGGACGATTTGCGTTGGGTTGATCATGGTATGACTAAAATAATAATGTCGTTTGATATGATAAAAATCAACGGTTTCTTTAACGCCAGCAACTTGATAAAGCTCACGTAAGTATTCACTCAGTGCCGGGTAATTTTCGATAGTACGCAGATTACATTTAAAATGCCCAACATACACACTGTCAAAGCGTATTAGAGTGGTGAATAATCGCCAATCTGCTTCGGTTAGGGTGTTGCCCACCAAATAACGCTGCTTGAGTAAAATACTTTCGACTTTGTCTAATGCAGTGAATAAGTCATTAAATGCCTCTTCATAGGCTTTTTGAGTGGTCGCAAACCCAGTACGATACACGCCATTATTAATGTTGTTGTACACCAGCTCATTAATTGCATCGATTTCAGCGTGCAAGTTATTTGGGTAAAAGTCTAGTTTATTGCCAGTTAACTCATTGAAGGCGCTGTTAAACATGCGAATGATTTCAGCAGATTCATTACTGACTATTTTATTTTGGTGTTTATCCCAAAGCACAGGCACAGTTACTCTTCCGGAATAATCTGCTTTATTTTTGGTGTATATTTGATGCATAAATTGTTTATCAAAAAGTGCATCTCCAGTGCTGTGGTTGTTTTTATCAAACGTCCAACCGTTATTTAACATATCTGGGCTAACCACAGAGACATCAATATAGTCTTCAAGGCCTTTTAATTTTCTAAAAATCAAGGTGCGGTGCGCCCATGGGCAGGCTAATGAAACATATAAATGATAACGGCCTTTCTGTGCCTTAAAGCCCGCCTCACCAGTTGGGCCTGCGCTGCCATCTTTGGTTACCCAGTTACGTAATTGTGCAGACTCGCGTTTAAACTCACCATCGCTTTTATCGGTGTCGTACCATTTATCTTGCCATTTACCGTTGACTAGTAATCCCATAATTGACTCCTATATCGTGTTTTAAAAGCTACCAAATTTACCGCTTTGGTAATCACTAATTGCTTCTCGTAATTGATCTTGCGTATTCATCACAAACGGGCCCATGTGAGCAATAGGTTCATTAAGCGGATCACCGGCTAAAATAAGTACCCCAGCGCCGCTTTGCGAGCTAAATTTAATATCACTACCGGGCTCTAAAATAAGTAGGCTGCCAGCCATTACTGGACCACCTTGTTCGGTGTTGATTGAGCCGGTATGAATATAAATCATCACCTTGCTTTGTGTCAGTGGTGGATGAGCAAACTCAGTGCCTACAGGTAATGTTACATCTGCTAGTATGCCATTGGCTGCTAGTTCTTGTAGGCTTGAAACCTGAGTTTGCTGGTCAAATTGCCAATTGCCAGCCAGTGCTTTTAGTTCAACACCTTGACTATTTTTATGTTCAGGTGCAGGGTGCTCAGTAGTATCTTGATATTTCGGTGCTCTGAGCTTTTCAGTGCTTGGCATATTGAGCCAAATTTGAAAGCCATGCATCCCCTCAATCGCATCGGCAAGTGGCATTTCGCTATGGATAACGCCAAAGCCGGTACTCATCCATTGCACATCACCTGCGCGAATAGCTTTTTTATTGCCCATTTGATCTTGGTGTTCAAAGCCGCCTTTAATAATGTAGGTAAAGGTTTCGATACCACGATGCGGGTGGGCAGGAAACCCACCCATAAAGTCACTGTGATCGTCGGATTTTAATTCGTCGATCATTAAAAAAGGATCTAAATGCTTACCATCAAAGCCTGGTATCCGGCTAATATTTACGCCATCACCATCTTGGGTTGCATGGCTATTGAGTTGCTTTATTACTTTCATTGCTTTGCTCCGAATCTTGTATGGTATTATTTAAACACAATAAAATTAAACAACCATGGGTAAAAATAGCACTATTCATTCGTTTTAACAGAACGTTCTGATTTTTGTTTTTTCGTTAGGTTATCCGCTACAAAAGCCCCGCGATTGCCAGACTGATGTGCAGGTCCTACGGTGCTATCAACCATGGTTTGTTGTTCGGTGCTGGCATTAATCGCAGCGCCAAAAATAATAATATAGGCGCTGATATACAACCACATCAACATGATCACGACCCCGGCTAAAGAACCATAGGTCTCATTGTATGAAGCAAACTGTGACACATAATATGAAAACCCTAATGATGCGATGATCCAAAGCCCAGTAGCCATTACTGAACCAGTTGTAACCCAACGCCACTTTGCCGCTTTTCTATGGGGTGCATAACGATATACAAAAGCTAAAGCAAAATGAAAAGTCACTGCTAGTAACAGCCAAGTGAGTAATTTGATCACCGTATCGATACTGTTTTCTAGACCAACAATATTAAGTGCGATAGGCAATATACCAATGATTAATAATGCGATTACGGCGACCAATATAGCGCCAATAGAGAATAGAAAGCGCACTAAAAGCGCTTTGAAAAACTGCCTTTTGGTTTGCTCATGGTAGGTAATATTGCAGGCTGTGATCAGTGCTTGGCAGCCCTTACTGCTACTCCATGTGGTTAATAACAACGTGCTTATTGCACTAACACTTAACACTTTTTGTGATTGTTGGGTAACTTCAGATACCTGTTGTAGAACGATTTCTCGGCTGCTTGGTGGCAATAAAGTAATAAACTTACTAATCTGTTCACTAACATCCGCCGTAGAGGCGAAATAAGCATACAGCGAAACACAGGCTGCCAGTGCTGGAAAAATAGCGAGTAATGCGTAAAAGGCGACACCAGCGGCAACAAAGGATAAGTTATCTTGCGACATACTTTGATATACCCGCTTGCTGATATCCCACCAGCCCAGCAAGGGGATCTCGGTTGGTTTATCTGCTGTGTAGCCACGTGGTTTATGTGCCATATTTTATTCCTTGCTGATGGTTATTAGTCACTATTTATTAGAAGTTAAGGTGCAAGGTGCTTGCCAGCTTAAGTTGGCGTTTAATTTGCTTCTACAGAATTAATGGTTTTATCAATAAAGAGCGCATGAGTTACATATGGAAATAATGAATAGTATTAATAATCAAATTATTAGCGCATTAAAAATACAAACAACGAGTACCAATGCGGATCCTTTAGCGCCAGTATCTTGGCACGGTATAAACTCACAAATTGCGCATTTTTTACAAAGTGCTTGGCAAATGTTACCTGCTCTCACTTTAGGTATAGCAGCAATAATCGTGTGCTATTTTTTAGCAAAGCCTGTGTCTTATTTATTAGTGAAACCTATTGGCTATGTAAGTGAAAGGCGGTTATTGCATGTTGTTGCTCGTCGCTTTATTAGTACTGTGATCATTTTGTTTGGAGTTTATTTATTTTTACGCTTAGCAGGCTTAAGTGAATTTGCCGTGGCGATAATGAGCGGAACTGGATTAGTCGGGCTAATCTTAGGTTTTGCATTTCGTGATATTGCAGAAAACTTTATATCGAGCATGCTATTAAGTGTGCAACGTCCTTTTCGTATTGATGATGTTATTGAAGTCGATGGCTGCTTAGGGGTAGTAAAAAAGGTCACTGCGCGGGCGACCACATTAGTTGATTTTGATGGTAATCATATTCAAATACCTAATGCGACTGTTTATAAAAATGTGATTAAAAACCTTACTGCTAATCCGAAAATGCGCGGTCACTATAAAATAGGCATAGGTTACGATAACGATATACGTAACACTCAGCAGTTAGCGCTGAGTTTAATGGATAAACAAGCTGCTGTGCTAAAAGATCCGGCTCCACAGGTGTTACTTGATGAATTAGGCTCAGCCACTATCAATCTCAGTATTTACTTTTGGGTTAATAGTGAGCAAAACAGCCCGGTTAAGGTAGCGTCGCAATTGATGCGTGAAATGGTTAATAGCTTTAACGCGCATGGTATTAGTATGCCTGATGATGCTCGTGAACGGATTATTTTAAATGCACCAAGTGAGCAAGCACAAAAGACTCCGGAACAACCCACTACGCAAGATCAAAAAGTCAAACCGATTGCGCATCTGGATGCTGGTATTGATGATGTGAGCAGTGATGCTGATGAAATTCGTGAACAAGCTGAGCGCTCTCGCGATCCTGAGCAAGGCAACAATATTATTTAACTTGCTCTTTAAATAATATACTTAGTTTAATGGCCGTGGGTTCGGCAATTTTATTTAGCAAAGACTGAGTTATCGCTCGAGGAGAAAGTTTTACTGAAGACAGTTCATGTATGGATTGGTTATGTTTTTACCATCAATCTACTGTTGTTTTGTTATTACTGTAGCTTATCTTCCTCTAGACGATTAATTACCACAAAGTGGTTCACTGTTTTTGTGGGCTGCTCGCCGATAGCGTATACTGTTGTGCTTGTAATTTTGACTTATCTATTTTGTGCTAACGGATCAGTTTAAATTTCGCCGTCTTCTTACTCCTTTCTAAAATGATATTAAATAAATGAATGATATAACAGTAGCAACTCATAACGGTAATTTTCATGCGGATGATGTGTTTAGTATCGCCGCACTTAGGCATATTCTTCCTACTTTTAAACTTATACGTACCCGTGATTTAGAATTAATCGCGCAAGCTGACATAGTGATTGATGTTGGCGGCGAATATGACCCAGCTGCTGGACGTTTTGATCATCACCAACGTGGCGGTGCCGGCGAGCGTGAAAATGGCATCCCATACTCATCATTTGGTTTAATTTGGCAAAAATATGGTTTAGAGCTGTGTCAGGGTGACCAAGATGTTGCGCATGCAGTTGATGCCGGTTTGGTATCGACCATTGATGCGATTGATTGCGGTCATGTTGAAGGTGTATCGAAAGGGATTAGTCTTAGCCAAACAATTTCAATGTTTAACCCAACATGGCAAGAGGAAAGTGACTTTGATCGTTGTTTTGATGAGGCGGTTGAATTTGCATCGCGTGTTTTAACACGTTTTATTGCAGCAGCCAGTGGCGGCATTAATGCTAAAGCAATCGTCGCTAAAGCGATTGATAACGCAGATGATGCAAGAGTGATTGTATTAGAGCAATACACGCCGTGGAAAAAAACCGTGCATGCTTTATCGCAAGAAGCGTTATACATGGTTTATCCATCGCATTCAGGCAAATGGATTTTGCAAACGGTGCCTGTTGAACCGGGTTCATTTGAAGACAGAAAGTCACTACCAAAAGCATGGGCTGGTTTATCAGATGCTGCATTTCAAGCGCAAACGGGCATTGATGACGCAATGTTTTGCCACAATGGCTTGTTTATCGCAGGCGCAGAATCATTTGCAAGTACCATGAAACTTGCTGCTATGGCGTTGCAAGACGAATAAAACGAAGTCACGGTTATTAAAAAGGGGGTAGCGCTGTACTGGCTTCCCCCCTTTTTGTATTAGTGCCTAAAGTTTTCTAGCAACGCTGGAATACCTGGCAGCATGCCCACCATGGCCATAACACTGGTCAATAATACAAACATAAACAGCGGAATGATCCAGCGACTCATATGGGTCAGCTCAGAGCTGCGCTCTTTACAGCCAATTAAGCCTAAGTTATCGAGCAGCATGGTCAGTGACCAGCCAAACGCTGGGTTTACTAACGTTGAAGCAAATACCACAATAGCTGCTGATTGCGTGGTTTTACCTTCGCGAGTCATTTCCATACCCGCCTCAAGCAGTGGGATAAATACACCCACTATTAACGCCACACACAGTACCGGTTGCCAAATGGCGAGATCCATTGGATAACCCCATATACCAGCAATTACACAAAAAAGTGCGGTTAAAATTGCACCAGCTGGAATAGGGCGCTTAGCAATCGCGGCAGGCACAATATACGTGCCCCATGATGAGGTGAAGTTAGACCCACCTAAAATAGAGCCAAAGGTTTGCCTAACTGATGCACTGAGCATAGTATCGTCAATGTTCATTTGCACTTTTTCAGTGCGTTTTGGGTAGCTGATCTTTTGGAATACTTGATGGCCTAAAAAGTCTGGCGACCACATGGCCACTGCCAGTATGGCAAAGGGCAATACGACTACAAAGCTTTCAAGAGTCGGCAAACCTAACATCCAACCGGTGTTTTCACCCCACCAATACATAGGGTTCATATTTGGTAACCCGGGGGCGGTTTTAAATTCAAACGGCGCACCTAAGGCAAAGGCCGTTAAACCACCAATAAGGCAGCTGAGCGGCACAGCTAACCAACGTTTTTTAAAATGTTCGAGTAGCGCGTACAGTAAAATAGTGGCCAAAATAACGATGAAGGCAATGTGGGTCATTTGAATTTGTTCAGCCCATGCAAACAGTTTCTTTACTTGCGATATAGTGCCTATGAATCCTAAGTAAAGTAATAATCCGCCGCACACCCCTTTACTGGTTAGTCGTGCCAACAAGCTGCCGCCTTTACTGATGGCAAGCAGTAACCCTAAGGCGCCAATGAGTAGCCCGAATGCCATTGGGTGTCCGCCTGCTGCAACAACAATGGGAATTAATGGAATGAGTGGTCCGTGGGTTCCCGCTAAGTTAGCAGTGGGTAAAATAAAACCTGAAAACAAGATGATAAAAATAGCCACTATGAGTAACTCATAGCGTACGTTTTCTAACACAAAGGCGTCACTTAAACCAAGCGGTGCGGCAAAGGTGGCGGCAATAGCGCCTACCATAACAACTTTACCAATTGTCCCTGCCATAGCGGGAATTGTGTCTTCAAATTCGAAGCGGTAATCCCGAAAAGGCAAGTTAGGACGCCAGCGCTTTGGCTGCATAATTTGCAGTTCATGCTCGAGATAATCGTCTCGACTGGCAAACTCAGAGCTTGGTTTATGAAGATTTTTATAGCTATCGGAAACGGTTTGAGTATCGCTTACCTGCTCAGCTTGGGATGACGTGTCATCTTTTGGCGTGGTTGTCATGAATTCTCCTGCAACATTGTTGCTAACTCAAAATAAAAAAAACAGCTTGTATAAAGCAATGAATATTGAATCGATAGAATAAAGTAGAGGTTTATCAATTACGATTAGGCAAAGGTCGAGCATGACGGATTAAAGTAGCTTGGCGCAGGTATAGCCAGCAGAGAAGAAAATATTCAAAAGTTAATTTCTATTGTTAATAATCAATACCTTATTTTCATATTTGTTGTTTATTGCTTTGAAAAAGCCAGTTATACGGCATGCATTAATGAATTACTGGGTGCTAAGTCTTTAGTCTAATGGCTAGGAGCTCACTCAAAGCTAAGCTCTGTTTTATTCTGTATAGCCGCCAGGGCGACTGTCTTGCATTAATAGATCTAGTTTTCTTTGTGCTTTTTTATAGTTATCTAAATCGATTACTTCAATCATTTCGCATTCGTCTCTTACCATTTCGGTGATAAGGCTAGGATAGTGGCGGCAATCTTCAGGGCGGTCTAAATAAATACTGCAGGTATATTTATTTGCGCGAGGGGATTTATTTTTGGGGCTATTTCAAGAAAAGGGCATTGGCTTAGTTTTACTCCCGATTGTGGGTCGTGCCATATTTGGTTATTTTTAACGAACTCAAAGATTTCGGGGTTAAATATCTCCCATAGATCAATCTCTTCTTGCGTGGCGCTCAGATCGCCACCACCGTATTTAATACAGCATTTACCACATTGATTACATTCTTTCATGGTTCGCTAATTTGTAAGATGGACTAATTCTAGTGTAACACCGATTTTTTTAGTGCAGCTGTGTTTTTGCAGGGGTAATTTGTCAGATGCTATTTTATTTACAACAAGGTCAATTTTGTTCAATACATGGCTTATTGCAACAACAGATAATAAACGCCACTTTAAATAACCTAAGTATACGTTATGACTTTATCAGTGATCATCTCAATGGCACTATTTGCCTTGGCGGCGTCTATATCACCCGGGCCAGTTAACCTTGTTTCGTTAAGTAGTAGTGCGCGATATGGGGCAAAAAAAGGCTTAATATTTGTGACTGGTGCTACCTTTGGTTTCATTGCATTATTTTTGTTTATTGGTTTTAGTTTGCATTATCTCATTGCGCAATTAGCCTGGATCACTGGTGTATTACAGTGGCTCGGTATCGCTTTTTTACTTTATCTCAGTTATCAATTATTTATCGATGATGGCGGCCTCACAGCTGACGCTAAGCAAAATGCCCCTACCTTTATGACAGGTGTGATCATGCAATGGCTTAACCCTAAAGCGTGGTTGGCTTCTTTATCAGGCATTGCAGCATATAGTCCAGGGGCGCAAGGATTTGAACTGGTTACTTTTGCAAGTTTATATTTACCTATTTGTTGGTTATCACTTGGCTGTTGGGTTTGGCTAGGTATACGGCTCGGGCAGCATTTTCAAAGCCCAGCTAAAATGCGAGTGATGAATAAAATTCTTGCACTATTACTGGCTGGCAGCTGCTTTTTATTATTGATTTAGTGGTTTTAATTTACAGTGATAAAGTACGGCGATATTGCTCGGGAGTTGCCGCTACGCGTTGTTTAAAGACCCGCTGAAAATGCGCTTGATCACTAAAACCTGCACTGTGAGCGATACTTGCTATTGGCTGGCCTTGTTTTAGTGCTTGCTGACCTAATTGAATACGACGATTTAACCGATAAGCGTGCGGAGTCATATTAAAATGACGTTTAAAAGCGCGCACTAAATAACTGCTGCTAAAGCCAAAAAGTTTACTGATTGTGTTAATTGATTGGTCTTCAAAACAGTGCTCATTCAGGTAGTTCGCTACTTGATATAGCTTATTTTCAGGTAATAACGTTTGCTCGTGTAATGGCTCAACGCAATCAAGGTACGTAAATAATTGTACGAAGTAACTACTTAGCAACGTGCGCTTTTGTGCTGCGGTAAACGTATTTGTCATTAGGTTTTGGCACAAGATAACAAAGTCCTGATAAAGCTGTGGTAGTAGCACTGTATCCAAGCGACTTCCTTGCCAGTTTTGTTGCTTTGTGACGCCAGACTCGAACAATAACGCTGCTAACCAATTTTTATCTATATGCATCATGTAATAAGCCCACGCTGAGTTTTGCTTTGGATTACAGGCGTGAACTTCATCAGGGTTCATTAATACTAAATTACCATGTGTTACTTGATGTAGACGATCTTCACAAATGAATTCACTTTGCCCCGCTAAAATTGCGCCAATTGACCATTGCTGGTGGGAGTGGGGAGCATAAGTGACTTTGCGGCCATCTAATACTTGGCGCAGCTCGACAAATGGTAATTCGGGGTCGCGCCAAAAAATAGGGTGTGTTGTTGGGAGCATACTATTTTCCACAATTGAAAACCTATTTCCAGTATACCCCTAGTTGTAGTGTATAAATCTACCCTCAGACTAAATTATTCACCAAAAAAATCAGTGAGTAACTGCGTCACTTAGCTGCATGCAATTGTGTGCTGAGCGGGTGTGTTTTTTTAGGTATCACTATTGGTCTGTTTGCACCCGTTAGAGCATAACGCAGATACTTAATTTTGGTATTTCCAGTACGGCGGGTTGCCATAAACTTCACTAAAGTAATCAATACATACTCGAACATTTAACGGTGGCTGTCGTGTATTAGGGTAAATTGCAGTAATGTTTTGTGGTCCCGTTTTGATTGTTGGCGCAAATTCACTTAAGAGTGAAACAAGAGTGCCTGTTTTTAAGCTTTCACCAATTAACCAATCAGGGAATAATACAATTCCCATGTCGTTCAAAGCCCCGATAAACAGTGTTTCAGCGTTGTTAGATACTAAAGTCGGTATTACACTTTGCTGCTGCCATGACGAATTAATTTTGAATAACCAACGATTTTGCCCCGATGAACCGCGATAAATTAAGCCCTGATGCTGACTAAGATCAGCCGGTACTTTTGGTGTGCCATATTTTTTCAGATAAGCAGGGGATGCGGCTAAATGATAAGTTTGCAGTCCTAATGTTTTAGCATGTAACGATGAATCTGCAAGAGATCCGATACGAAAAATCACGTCAGCGGCATCAATATGGGGATCGATAAAATCATCGGTTTGAGTCAACTCTACTTGAATTTTCGGATAGCGATTTAAAAACTCACCAAGCCAAGGCGCTATGTGTTTTTGTCCGAAAAAAACCGGCGCATTAATTCTTATTAACCCTTTGGGTTGAGTTGCTCTATCCTGCAGCTCGTTACGTACTTCGTTGAGTTGCTCGGTCATTGAGCGCGCATAATCATGAAAAATTCGGCCCGCTTCGGTTGGCATTATTGCTCTTGTGTTACGGTAAAAAAGTTGCTGACCAAGGGCATCTTCAAGTTGCAAAATTACTCTAGAGACCATAGAAGGCGATACATTTTCATGTCGAGCAACAACAGAAAAGCTTTTACATTTATACACGGCGATAAAAAATTTTAACGCTCTGATATTGATCGAACTGAAATCATTCATTTGTGCAAATCCTGCAAAAGTGTTTCTTATATAATCCCATTTTTCGCGTTAAAGCTCTAGGTTATTATTTATTCCTTATTAATAGGAGATTTGCATGCAGTTTATTTTGATTTTAATTGTCGTTATGGGAGGAATGGGGCTGTCTGTAGAAGCAGGCTTATTGGGCCCTTTAGGTAGTGAGGTTGGAGAATTATGGGCCACATTTAGTGTGTTTGGTGTTGGTGCTGCTCTTACCTTTATGTTGATGCTATTTTTTAGTCCTCGCAATAGCCCGTCTTTTTTCAAACAACCATCATGGACATTGTTAGGCGGCGTGTTGGGGCCTGTTTATGTCGTTATATTGACGTTCACAGCACCTGTGATAGGTATTGCTATGACGATGATCAGTATATTGATGGGACAAATAGCGAAAAGTTTGCTGATAGATCATTATGGTTTATTTGGTAGTCAACATCGCCAGATTGACCGCAAACGGCTTATGGCACTATTTTTTATTGTCATTGCATTAATTCTGATGGCACAAGGTTAGGGGACGCTAATGACTATAATTATGATAATTCTGGCGGTGATTGGTGGTGCAACCTTGAGTATTCAGGCTGCCATTAATGGCCAATTAGGAAGTAAAGTAGGTGTTTTTCGCTGCGCATTTTTAACCTTTTCGGTGGGTGCGTTGATCACCGGGTTACTTATCTTTTATTTTGAACCTAGGCATGCGCTAACCCTGTTGGATGTGCCAAAGTGGCAATTATTAGGGGCAATGTGTGGAGTACCCTATATCGTGATAATGGTGTTTGCTGTGCAGCGAATTGGCACCGCAGTCGCAACGGTTGCGGTAATATTCGGTCAATTATTTATGAGTATGTTAATTGATAATTTTGGTTGGCTTGGTAACGATGTGATTGCTTTTTCGCCAAGTCGTATTGGCGCTGTAATATGTTTGGGTATTGCGCTGTATTTTATTCATGCAAGTGGTAAAGATACAGCAAAAACTGAGAGTTAGCCTTGAAACAATAAAAATTTGGCTGAGGTGATAACTTGTAACAGGGGGGTTATCACCTGATTTGAGCTGAGATTTTTCCCCCGCCTTAGGCTTGATACGCTTTAGAATGAATCATTTTAGTCTCGAGTGTATTAGAATAGTACGCTCTCGGCCTTGTATTTTCTTTCGTTTCGCTTTGAGTTGTTGTTCTTAGCCATGCAAGATAGTTAATTTGGCTGTAATTTCTAACAAAAGGTAATGAAAGAATAATGAATACAAAACTGTATAAATCAGTATTGAACTTAGCCGGTGAGCTAATGAATGCTGCACAGCAGCAAGATCAAGTTACGTTCGATTCACTCTATGGGCAGCTAAAAGCACTGTGTATTGAGCATGAAAATACTGAGAAAGATCATCCTGTACAGTGGGAAACGCTCGCTGATTTTACCGATGAGTTTGCCGATGCGTTGTTGATCTATGAAAAAGCATTAGCTAAAGCTAACGCCATCAATGCGAAAGATTATATGTCGTCAATTGGTTATGCGATGGCAACTATGCATGTTGAACTAGGGCAAACCGAAGCTGCTATCGCAAGTTTACAAGCTGCGCAGGTTAGCGCAAATAAAATTCCTGATAAAGCGCTGAAAGCTGAAATAGCTCAGCTGCTACAACAATTACAGTAAAATTAGCTCGTTGATTATGTTTAAGAGGTCACAATAAATGGATGTTACGCTAGGCACTAGCCCTGAACTGATTGCGCAAGCGCATGCTATTCGCCACCAGGTATTTGTGATCGAACAAAGTATTCCTAAGCAGTTAGATTTAGACGGTTGCGACGAACGAGCTGTGCATGTGGTGGTAACAGATGGCGGTGCTTTAGTCGCTACTGCGCGGTTAGTGAAACGTAACCCACGGTGTGGCGTTATGGCAAGGATTGCAGTGTTAAAGCAATACCGAGGATCCGGCATTGCTAAATTGGTTATTAATGCCTTGTTATCACATGCTGGTAAAATTGGCCTTGAGATCATTGAAATTCATGCACATGCCTATTTGCAAGGCTATTACGAAAGTTATGGTTTTAAATATATTAAAGATGTTGAAATAGTTGGCGAACACCAACTTATTGAAATGCAATGCAGTTTAAAAAGTGAAGTGAGGTAACGCCGTAATGCGCGACGAATTAAGGACTAAGATCATTCAAGTTTGTGACAAAAAAATAGCGGCGAAGGGAGGTAATGTTGGGCTGTCATTTTATGCTTTTTTTGCCAACAAAAATGATGATCCAGAATTACTTATGGAAGCTGCGACATGGTGGATACAAACCCACCAATTAGATCACTTTGTTAAAGCGCAGATCATTAAAACCATGATTGAAAATAATCTGTAATAGCGTGTAGATATTTGATTGTATATTAACCACAATAGCGGTTGAGATATTTATTTTAGTGGGGAATAGGGCTGGTGGTTGGTAGTTGGATTGCCCAAGGGTTTGGTTTACTGAGCTTTGTTTTAGCATTGGTGTGCTTTTATCAAAAGGATGATCGTCGTTTAAAAATAATGATGGTGGTGATGAATCTAAATCATGCACTGCACTTTTATTTACTCAATGCTATCACTTCATCATTGTGCTGTTTATTTTCAGCGGGGCGTACAGCCGTATCAATGCGGGTGAAATCGGTGTGGATAGCAGCCATTTTTATTATTTTAACCGTGGTTATCGGTTATCTAACAGCCCAGCAATGGACGGATTACCTTGCGATTGTTGCCGCCTGTTTGGGTTGTTTTGCACTATTTTGCTTAACGGGCATCAAAATGCGTGTTTTGCTGTTTGCAGGATCGTGCTTATGGTTGGCAAATAATATAATTGTTGGCTCTATTGGCGGCGTGTTATTGGAAGCGACTGTTATTGTTATTAATTTATCGACTATTTATAGACTACATAAACAACGCTTTACTTGTGAGGCGCTGACTGAACACGGTTGATAATAAAGGGCTTAGCAAAGCCCTTCACAGTAAATGTTAGTTATTGTCTGGTTAACTCAAACATTTGATTTTCTGCTCCTGAGGTACATGTCCATTGCAGAATATTAGCATCATCGGCAGTTTTGCTGTCTGCGACGTCTAAGCACAACTCACTATTTCGGTTGATGATACGCCACTTACCAGAGCCGGCACTTTGAAAACGAAACTGCTGGTTATAGCTCCCTGTGTATGTCCAGATATTGATATTTTCACCCGCTGTGGTTGAATGCGTATAGACCTCTAACCCTTTAGAAGGAGCATTGACTGGTGAAATACGATGCCACACACCATCGACTGTTGAAATATTAAATTTTTGGCAATCATTATTAAGCCAAGACCACTGCCTAACATTTGCCCCATCTTCACTTTGACAGTTAGCAATATCTAATGATGCACCACTGTGTTTTGGGGTAATGCGGTAAGTACCATTGACTTGTGTATTGGTTGGGTTGTCATTATTGCTGTCGGTATAACCATTGTAGACTTCAAACTCTGCAATTTGCGCTACGCCATTGGCGGAATGAATTACAAAACTTACTTTGGATAAGTTAGTGTTAGAAAAAGTGATTACATTTGGCACAGCACCACCGTTCGAAAGTGTTACACCTGTATCGTAGTTCACTAAAGACCAAGCTGTAATGCTTCCTTTACTAGCTGGGGTTTCAATTATTTTAACTGCATTAATGGTGGTGTTAAGGTTTTTAATATTGATCGTGCCCGTGATAGCTGACGGTGACCAGTAAGTTGACATATCGCCGTCATTCACATTGCCATAACTCGAGCCACTGGCTTTAGAACTGCCATCAACACCGGCACTAATAGCTAGATTTTCCCCTGCTGGTGTTGGCTCAGGTGTTGGATCTGGATCCGGTGTTGGATCGGTGGGTGTGGTTGTTCCACATTGACCATTTGATGTTTGTAAGCCTTTGTTCGCGCCAGCCGTTGCTGCAATGATGTTGGGTATACACTGTGCATTATCAAGTTGATAGTTATAAGGGATGTTGATTGTTGTGGTTGAGGTTGGATTAGGGCCTGCTGGGTGAAGCTTGTTTTCTTGTTCAGACCAATCGATATTATCCCAAATGTTGCCGCTGACTTGCCAGTAACCCATGTCATTTGTATAAAAAGTGCCGAGTGGATCTTTGGAATTTTTAAAGTAGTTGTTTTCGGCGCGCATTTTACCGCCAATTCGTGGATTCATGCCCGATGACACGAGTCCATAGTAGTAGTTGTTGTAAGCATGCGCTGTCGCGTGTCTTAGTAAAGGCGTGCGAGAATTAATATTTTCATAGTAATTGTGATGAAAAGTAACAGGGCCGTTAGTATCGTCACTATCACTTGAGCCAACGAGACCACCGCGTCCAGAGTTGCGCAAAATACTGTAAGATAATGTCACGTATTTGGTATTACTCTTCATATCGAACAAAGCATCATATCCTGAACTTTCGCCACCACTGGCCTCAAGTGTAACGTGATCGACCCAAATATTTCTGACGTTTGACTCCATGCCAATTGCATCACCGCCGTTGGAGGTGGGGGAGCCTGATTTTTTGACGTTTCTAACGTGAACATTTTGAATAATGATATTTGAAGATGAACGAATATGGATGCCTAATTGGTCAAAAAGAGCACCGCTACCAACACCGATAATAGAAACATTACTAATTTCTTTTAGTTCAATTAGATCTGGCCCAGTATTGCAACTATCTCCAGATACTTTACTGGTGTTGCCATGATTTATGGTGCCTTCAACGTGGATGATAATTGGTGTGTCACTTGATGCTCGGTTACATAAAGCCTGATGAATTTGGGTTCCAGTTGTTGCATAAACAACATCGCCACCAGCACCACCTGTTGTACCACCATTCGTTGCGGCAAAGCCTGACGCATTAGCAAGTGCACTGTTTCCATATATAGCAGTTGTTATGGCCAAAGCATGCAAAGAATATTTAAATAACGTACGTTTATTCATTGGTTGTTCCTAATTACTGTATGTTCAGATCAAAACAATCAAATAAATTAATTGTTAAAAATGTTAACACAATCAAGTCCTGTTTATGCTTGTACTGCAGTGCTACCGGTGGCATTATTGCGCTAAAAATGACTTTCTGCAATGCTAATTACTGATTGATTAGTTTTAATTTCATCATTTAGTTTTGTTTTTATGCGTTTTAAATAAATATATTTAATTAAAAT
>NZ_JACJDM010000077.1:0-16415 GCF_014163545.1 Pseudoalteromonas sp. SR45-6 | reverse complement strand
CGAGTTTGCGAGTTTGCGAGTTTGCGAGTTTGCGAGTTTGCGAAAGTATAAAAGCGTTGATTAATTATGCAAGTCAAGGCCCCCTAAATGCAAGTTAACGCAAACTTAGGGGGTCAATATGGTTTAAATAACCACGAGTTGACCGCTAATGGCACCCGCTTCTTTTAATGCTTCTAGTATCGCCATTAAGTCACCAGGCGCTGCTCCAACTTCGTTAATTGCGCGCACTAAATCGTCAAGGCTAACACCGGGGTTAAATACAAAGGCCCGAGAATCATCTTCGTTAACATCAATAATACTTTGATTAGTAACGGCAGTTTCCCCTTCACTTAATGCGTTAGGCTGCGATACATTTTGCTGTTCTGCGATCGTAACGGTAAGACCACCATGGGTAATTGCCGCCGCTTGTAACCGCACGTTTTTGCCGATCACTATGGTGCCAGTGCGTGAATTTACAATAATTTTTGCCGAAGTATCGGCAGGTTTAAACTCTAAGTTTTCAAGCGTAGACAAATAAGCAACACGCTGCGACGCATCACGCGGGGCAATAACACGAATTGAAGCGGCATCAAGGGCATGTGCACTGTCTGGGCCGATAAGCTCATTAATGGTTTGCTCCAAACGTTTAGCAGTAGTGAAATCAGGACGATTTAAATTAAAAGTTATGTAATCACCTTGCATAAAAGGACTTTTAATTGCCCGTTCAACCGTTGCGCCATTTGGAATACGTCCTACCGTGGGCGTGTTCATTACGATCTTACTACCATCAGCTCCTTCGACACCTAACCCGCCAACAATTAGACTACCTTGCGCGATAGCATAAGTATTTCCATCAACCCCTTTCAAAAAGGTTTGTAGTAATGTTCCACCACGTAAGCTACCCGCACTACCAATTGACGATACAGTAATATCGATTGTCTGCCCTGGCTTTCTAAATGCAGGTAATTCTGCATGCACAGCAACCGCTGCTACATTTTTGATTTTGGGTTTTAAATTCGATGCCATGGTAATACCAAAACTATTTAGCATGGCTTTAAAACTTTGTTCAGTAAAACGACTTTGCTCACCGGTGCCAGGTAAACCTACTACCAGACCATAACCAACTAACTGGTTTGAGCGAACACCTTCAACCATTGAGACATCCTTGATACGTTCAGCGCTAGCAATAGAATGCCAAGCTAATAAACATATACACAGCAACGCTTTCAAGCTATTCATATCAACATCCTTTAAAAAGGGAACAGAGAGCTAGTGAAGAATCGAGTTAACCATCCTGCCGTTTGAGTCTCTTGCATTTGCCCTTTACCAGAATACTGAATACGCGCATTTGCGATTCTGTTAGAGGTCACAGTATTATCTGCAGTAACATCTTGCGGGCGAACAAGACCTTCCAAACGAATAAATTCTTCGCCGGAGTTTAAAGTCAGCCATTTTTCACCACGGATCACTAAATTACCATTAGGTAATACCCGCATAACATTTACGGAAATATCACCAAATAAACTATTAGATTGATTTGACTTAGTATCACCTTTGAATTTAGCACCGCTGCCCACACCAAACTGAATACTATCGCCACCAATATTAACCGGTAGTCCGCCTAATCCAATGACAGGATCTAAGCTGGCATCACTTTGTTTATCCGTTTCAGTTTTAGCTGCTTTAGATGATTGCGTCGATTCTTGCAGTTTAACTGTAATAATATCTCCGGTGCGTAACGCTTTTTTATCTGAATATAAATCGTTTGATAAATTGCTATCAAACAATGAGCCTGTCGGCACAACTTGCTCTGCAGCAGGCTCTGGGTACATAGGAGCATAGTATGGATCATCTTGAACCACGCTGTGGTTTTGAGTCGTCATACAACCACTCAATATAAATGCACCCGTTAAGACTATAGATAAATTACGCATAACTTTGCTCCGAATTAGTTAAAGTTGCTGACTGATGTAACTCATCATTTCGTCAACCGCTGAAATCACCTTTGAATTCATTTCATAGATACGTTGAGTTTCAATTAGGTTAACTAACTCTTCGGTTACATTTACGTTAGAGGTTTCAAGTGCGCCTTGGACAACAGTGCCTAATCCTTCTAGACCAGGGTTACCTTGTACAGGTGCGCCACTGACGGCCGTTTCGGTATATAAATTTTGGCCTACAGGCTCTAGACCTGATGGATTGATAAAGTCACTGATCGTTAACTGACCAATCACCACATTCTCAGGTTGTCCTTCTATTTTCACAGACACCTCACCATCTTGTGATACGGTAATTGACTTCGCATCATCAGGTACATTCATTTCTGGCTGCACAGGAAAACCTGCACCAGCAGTAACAATACGACCATCCTCATCCGTGGTAAATTGACCATTTCGAGAATAGGCGATATTGCCATCGGGCTGTAAAACTTCAAAAAAACCTGGCCCTGATATCATCCAATCCAATGAGTTTTCAGTGGTTAACATGTTACCTTGAGAAAAGTTCTTCTGATTAGCAACTACTTTGGTACCAGCACCAAGCATCAGACCAGAAGGCATCTCTGTATCTTGTGATGAACGCCCCCCTGGCTGATTAATATTTTGATAAAGCAAATCTTCAAATACAGCACGACTTTTCTTATAACCAACAGTACTGGCATTGGCTAAATTATTTGAGATAACCGAAATATCGGTTTGTTGAGCATCAAGCCCCGTTTTACTTATCCACAATGCAGGATTCATATTAATGTCCTCTCAATAAAGTTAAACAATACGCAGCAATTGAGTTTGACGTTCGTCAATTTCTTCAGCCGTTTTCATTAACTTAACTTGTAATTCAAATTGGCGTTGATGGCTTATCATATCCACCATCTCATGTACCGGATTCACATTTGACATTTCCAAAGTGCCACTCATTACTTTCACATCATTAGAGATGTCACAAAATCCACATATACCATTTTCCAGTAACTCGGGTTTTGGTCGAAATAAGCCATCATTGCCTTTTTCAAGCTCAGAATTATTTGCCTTAATTACCTTCAAACGGTCAACAACTTCTAAAAAGTTAGCCGGCGCACCTTGCGGGCGAACTTGGATTGAACCATCGTCACTAAATTCGACTTTCTCCACTGGCAATGGCAAAATAATCGGTCCACCTTCGCCAATAACTTGACGCCCGTGACTGGTGATCAAAGCGCCATCAGGGGTGATATTCAACGTGCCAACTTTAGTATATGCCTCATTCCCTGAAGCATCTTGCACTGTAAGCCACCCTTTATCGCTCATAGCAATATCAAGATCACGTCCAGTTTCAACAATACCGCCGGAAGTCATATTAGAGCCTGGCCGTTCCTGCATAGTAAAAACACGTGTCGGTAAGCCTTCACCAAAAGCTTGCATTGAGCGCGCTTGCGCGAAGTCAGCTTTAAAGCCTGTGGTATTGGCATTTGCTAAATTATTTGCTTTAAGCTCTAGGCCCCGCAAACTTTGCTTAGCTCCAGACGCTGCAATGTAGACCATCTTGTCCATAACATCGACTCACGTTAAAAATCTATAACATGACAAATGCAAGATAAGTGCCACAATAAAATGACGTAATAAATTACAAAATATAATCAAGCACAAATAAAAAAGGCTGCTAATAAATAGCAGCCTAGGTGTCGGATTGTAAAAAATATTAAAACGAGATTAACGGATCTGCAAAATAGCTTGCTGTAGTGTTGAATTCACTTCGAGTGCACGCGAGTTAGCTTGGAAGTTACGCTGTGCGCTGATCAAATCAACAAGCTCATTGGTTAAGTTCACGTTTGATTGCTCTAATGCTGATGAGCTAATCTTACCAAATGCGCCTGAATTTGCTTCACCCGCTACAGGGTCACCTGAAGTTAAACTTTTCTTCCATGACGTATTGCCTACTTGTTGTAACCCCTGTGAATTGGGAAAACGGACTAACGCAACTTGACCTAGGTAGTTAGAGTCACCATTACTATAAGAAGCAACAATTTTTCCATCAACACCAATGTCTATATTTGCCAACCGTCCCACAGCAGCACCATCTTGAGATAATACTTTATTTTCAAACTTGCCTGCATGCTGGGTCGGGATTTTTGCAGAGGTACCTGCTTCATCACGCCAGTTGATAGTTACATTATTAGGAAAGCTAGCACCATTGCTTAAAAACCCTGTCAAATTAGTGCTATCTAACACAACAGGGTTAAATGTATTGCCTGTATTTGCGGTACCATTGGTGTTAAGTGGTAAGCCGTTCGCATCAAACTGAAATGTTGAAATTGGATTAAATGGTCCAGTAGCGCCTTGCGAGCTTCCATCTGGGTTGAATGCTTGACCGTCTAACGTGGCATAGGTTTGCCACTCATTAGCATTACCTGTAACAGCTGCATCCGTTTTCACAAAAAACAATTGCATAGTATGCGGCTCACCTAGCGAATCATAAACATTGGTTGAGGTAGAGTGAGTATATGACCCTGATTGAGTTGGATCAAATGGTGTAATAGTCGGTGTATCTTTGGTCGAATCCAATCGAAATGACGAATATACACTTGAGGTAGCCCGCGGGGAACCTGATGAATCAGGAATTTGAATCGCCCCAGAGGAGGTTAAACTTACTGATGTTGCATCTCCACTAATTTCATCAACAGGAAAGCCTTGTAAGTAATTACCTTGTGCGTCAACGATAAAGTTATCTTTATCTAATTTAAACGCCCCTGCACGAGTGAATGTTTTATCTTGTGAGCCTAACTCATTGCTAAGAGCAAAGTATCCTTCACCTCCTATAGCAAGATCGAGTGAATTTTTAGTGCCTAATGTTGAACCTTGATGAAACTGCTGTGCTACAGATGCTGTTTGTACACCATCACCATTTTTAGTTTTACCCGAAGAAAAAACTGATGATGAATAAACATCGGCAAACTCAGCTCTCGATTCTTTAAAACCGTAGGTATTTACATTAGCGATGTTATTAGCAGTAACATCCAAATCTTTTTGTGCGGCAGCAATGCCAGTTAATGCAATATTAAAACTCATAATTCACCTCTAACCTATAAAATTTAGCCAATAGGCTAAAAAATAAATAAAATTTATCACGCAATTTCTGCGACATCAGACAGCTTAACTGCCCCTTCTTTAGTGTTAATAATAATACCGTTAGCGCCATTAATATTGACGCTATCAATATTTTTATAAGAGGCCATGGGTAAACTAGTAAATTCTTCGCCCATGCTGCCCTCTGCTTTGATATTGTATTCTCCTGGCGGAAGGCTCTCACCGGCTTCATTTTTTCCATCCCAGTTAAAACGTAAGCCACCAGCAGGTTTATCACCTAACTCAATTACTCTCACTAGTTGTCCGGAAGCATCTGTAATACTGAGCCTTAAATCTTTAACGGGACTTTCAACAGCAATCATGCCCGAGACATCACCACTGCTGTTAAGATCTAATGTATCTGATTCAACTAAAGCTTTTTTGCCTACCAGAGTTGATGCTTGCAACGCTGAATTAGAGGTCATTGAAGCAGCCAAAGACTCAAACTTTGAATTTAAATTTGAGATACCTTCTGCCATGGTAAAGTTCGTCATTTGTGCAATCATTTGGTCGTTGTCCGCAGGTTTACTGGGATCTTGAAACGACAGTTGCTGCGTTAATAATGAAAAGAAATCCTCTTGCGTTAATGCATCACTTTTCTTTTCACCAGTCTTTTCGTCAGCCTCTTGTTTACTCGGCCAACGAAGCGAATCTATATAGCTTGATGATGCAGTATTTATGTCGTTACTCATAATCTAACCCTCAATTACCGCTGCCCAAGCAACAGTGTTTTACTTAACATTTGCTTCGCTGCATCAGCAACTTGCACATTGGTTTGATAAGAGCGTGAGGCGGAAATCATATTAGCCATTTCTTCAACGACATTAACGTTAGGTTTGTAGATATAACCATTTTCATCCGCACTGGGGTGATTTGGGTTATATTCAATTTGCAGTGGTTTATTACTCTCTACAATGCCTAGTACTTTAACGCCAACAGACGATCCCTGCGTATTACCAGTTGATTCTGATGCTTTCATCAGTTCAGCTGCAAAAACAGGGTGACGCGCCCGGTAAGTTTTGTCTTGGCTTGAGCTAATGCTATTGGCATTGGAAATATTACTTGCGGTGGTGTTCAAACGCACATTTTGCGCACTCATACCACTACCTGAAATATCAAAAACGTTATATAAACTCATGCTTAGGCTCCTTGACTACCGAGGGCTTTTTTAAGGCCTTTAATTTTACTACTCATAAATTGCAGGCTTGCCTGATACTCTAATGAGTTCTTTGTATACAAGTTTCGTTCCACTTGTATATCAACCGAGTTACCATCACCTGTATCTGCTTGATTTGGCGAACGAAACATTTCACCATTACCGATATAACGACTACCACCTGCAATGTGATTCGGGTTAGTTGTTACCATGTTATTGCCGCCTTGCTGGTGGCTTTTTGCCGCTTTCAATGCTGAGGCAAAGTCGATATCCTTCGCTTTATAGCCCGGCGTATCAGCATTAGCGATATTGGTTGCTAATAACTCAGCACGTTGCGAACGGATCAACATTGCATGAGGATGAACCCCAAATGCTTTATCAAAACTGATAGCCATAACCATCTCCAAAAAATTGACTTAAGATGATTAATGCAAAAGGTGAGCCAACTAGATTAGTATTTTATGAAGTGTTTAATTTTTGATTTAAAAAGAAAAACGATGTGGAGGCACATCGTTTTATCGTATTCTAGATTCGGCTTTACTACCGATGAGATTTGAGTTACTTACGTTTTAGCGCGTTATTTACGCTGGTAAGTTATTTCTTTTGATAAATAATACCAGGATTACAGCGTACCATATCAAACTCGTTACTTAACCCTGACATAGACTCTGAAGCACCTAAAAATAAATACCCCTTAGGGTTAAGTGCTTGAGCAAACTGAGCAATAATTTTGGCTTTCACCTCAGGTGCAAAATAAATCAGCACATTACGGCAAAAAATAATATCAAATTTGCCCATTAGTGCGTATGAATCTAATAAATTAAGGTGTCGAAAACTCACTAATTTTTTTATTGAGTCGTTAACTTGCGCCATCCCATTGCCGCTATCTTTGAAGAACTTCTTCCTGCGCTCTACCGACAGCCCTCTAGCTAAAGCAAGAGAGTCATATTCTGCATGTTTACACATATCTAACATAGTATTAGAAATATCGGTGCCGATGATCTGCGCGCCCATTTTTAATACACCCGGCTGCTTAGCTTGAAACTCAGCGACCGACATGGCAATAGAATATGGCTCTTGTCCTGAGGAACTTGCCGCTGACCAAATTTTCAACGGTCGACGCAACTCTTTATGCTCTGGGAATAACTTACTTTGTAATAGTTCAAACGGGTATTGATCCCGAAACCATAAAGTTTCATTGGTCGTCATAGCATCAACAACTGCGGCACGTAACTGCCGCTCATGCGGACTCAGTGTTTTACTGACCAATTGTGACAATGACTCAACATTGAAACGAACCATTAGCGGAGCAAGCCTGCTTTTGACTAAATAAAGCTTATTATCACCCAAAACAATGCCACATTGTTGCTCTAAAAAAGAACGAAACTGATCGTACTCACTTTGTTGTAAATGCTTATTTTCCAAAGTAACACCGCCTTTTCAAATTAGTCACAATGAACCCATTTTTTCACTGCTGTAGCTAACTCATCCGGATTGAACTTAGCAATAAAGTCATCAGCCCCCACTTTTTCAATCATCGCTTGATTGAACACACCACTGAGTGATGTATGCAGAATAACATGTAATGGGGCTAACTTTGGATCTGCTTTTATTTCAGCCGTGAGGGTATAACCGTCCATTTCTGGCATTTCAACATCAGAGATCAATAAACCAACTCGCTCGGTAATATCATGCTTACAGTCAAGTGCAGCAATTTCCCGGAGGCGAATTAATGCTTCTTTCCCGTTTTTAGCAAGCTCAGTCTGCACGCCTAACGGCTCTAGAGCACGTTTGACTTGATTACGAGCAACGGCAGAGTCATCGGCAATAAATACGATGCGCTCACCTAAGTCTTTTTGAATTTCACCATCATTAGCTATTGCTGCACTGACTTCAGTATTTACCGGGCAAATTTCATTTAATATTTTTTCTACATCAAGAATTTCGACTAACTCATTTTCAATTTCTGTCACTGCTGTTAAATACGAATATCTGCCAGCCCCAGACGGTGGCGGCATTATTTTTTCCCAATTCATATTTACAATTCGCTCAACGCCGCCAACCAAAAAACCTTGTACGGAGCGGTTATATTCAGCAATGATAATAAAACTATCTTTAATATTCTCGATCGCAGGGCCACCTACAGCCATTGATAAATCAATAACAGAAATAGTTTGCCCACGTATATGTGCGACACCTCTTACATAGGCATTCGACTTCGGCATGTTTGTTAAAGGAGGGCATTGCAGTACTTCTCTCACTTTAAACACATTAATACCAAAGCGCTGCCGCCCTCTTAGCTTGAATAATAATAATTCAAGACGGTTTTGCCCAACCAATTGAGTACGTTGGTTAACTGAGTCTAAAATGCCTGCCATTTCAATCTCCTGAAGAAAGCGAATAAGAACGGAACAATAATTGCTTTCTTTCTGTAAAGCTACATAACTACACGGGAGCGTCTGTTTATTGACGCTAAATATTTATACCCTGTTTTCAACCATAAGCATAGTCGAAACATTATGAGTTTGTTAAAAAAAAGCCGAAGATACAGTGTTTTTTATTTTCTTGCTAGCTTATGCCTAGTTACTCCACTGTATGCACAAACATATAGCAAAGAACAATTGCAAGAACTTGCTGTATCCCATGTCTATGATCAATTAGACCCTAATACCGCCGATGATAAGGAACTCAATGCTCTAACATTGGATAGTCGGATACCTGATCGTGGCTGCAACAGCGACCTTGCATTTAATATTCCTACTGAGCCGCCATTTAATCGCCAAATAACCGTACAAATAAAATGTGATGACCTCAATGGTTGGAGTCAATATGTTCATGTACGTATGATTGAACTCACACCTGTGATTATAGCCACTGAAAATTTAAGTCGCGGGGAGGTTATTGAAGCTCATCATTTACGTTTGATTATGAAACCAAAACATTTCGTAAGAGCGCAGTATTTACAAAATCAAGAGCTGCTGATTGGTAGCCGCAGCAAACGTAATATCCGCAGTGGTTACCCTGTTGCATTAAATCAAATCTGTATGGTCTGCAAAGGCGATAATGTCACTATTTTTGCAATAATTCGAGGATTGAAAATAAAAACTTCCGGTTTAGCCCTAGAAGATGGTACTTTAGGAGAGCAGGTAAAGGTTAAAAATGCAAAGTCAGGGAAAGTTTTAAATGCCCGCGTTGATGGTGTTGAGTCTGTGCAGGTAATTATTTAAATTTTCGTATTTGTGCTAAAGTTTCTAACATGGTTGCCGATAACAAGGCATGTGTTGGATAATGTATAGGTTAAAATCATGGTAAGCCAAGTAAATAAAGGTCAGCAACAGGCTAATGTGTTGACCAATGCTAAACAGCAAAAAATTGATTTACAAAATAATAATGCTAATACTGCGCAAGCAACTACGCCAAAAGCGACTGCTGACTCAGTAAGCTTAACGCCACAAGCGCAACAATTAAAATCTTTGCAAGATAAAGCACAGCAATCTTCTGGTTTTGATAGCAACAAAGTGGCTGAGCTAAAAAAAGCAATTACTGAAGGTAAATATCAAATCGATGCTGAAAAGCTAGCTAAAAATATCGCTGCATTTGAGTTTGATGTGTATGGCTGATCACACCAGTTTGATCAGTTCTAAACTTGTTATGCAGCTAAATTGCTTAACATCCCTTGCTGATATCTTAGAAGATGAATTAACCGCTATAGCCTCCCGTCGTGGCGAGGGCCTTAAAGATATCGCGAAACAAAAACTTACCTTTTTAAGTCAAATTCAAACGTTAGATAAAGAACTCAAAGCCTTATTTGCAGGTAATGACGTTGAATCTGACGAAGTAACAAGCTTAACGAGTGATGTGCATAAGCTATTAGAGTCATGTAAAAAGAAGAATGACGTTAATGCTCATGCAGCCCACCATGCACAATTAACAGTAAAACAATTAAAAGACATTTTGATTGGTGTGCCAACCTCTACAACATATGACCAAGATGGTAGTGTTGTTCATGGTAACAGTAAGATCGTCCATAACTTAAAAGCATAATTTGACTCCTACTTTTAGTTTTACAAAATTCCCTTTATTATTTTTCTTTCCCTATTTAAAATTATCTCGAAAGTGATTAAGCGCGGGACAACCCGCGCCTTATATCTTTTGCTTAACAATAATTAACTATCAATTTGATTATTGCCGCTTTCGATTAATTTCTTAATCATTTCCTCTGATTGATTTTGCACATCAAGAGCAGGCTCCGCAGTAGCTTTCTGCTGTGCTGTAAACACCAGACTATTACTCTCACTCACAGGATCGAGTGCGAGCAAGTTATTTTGTTCACTCTCTGCAAGAAGATCTGCAACTGTTAATTGACTCAGTTGTGGTGTTAATTCAGATACCGGAGCAACACTGCTAATTTTACTTAAATCAATACTATCATCGTTTGATGATAATAATTCAGTACTATTATCACTGCCACTGAATTCAGCGCTAGGTTCAACACCTGCAGAACTAACATCCACTCCATTTATCTCAAGGTCCTGACCATTAATATCAACCACTCTTATATTACCGATTGAATCTGTAATGCTAAAGCGAGCATCGCTTAAGCCTGCGCCAAGTAAATCGGCCAAATTTACATCAACAATGCCGATATTCCATGTGCCATTATTTACAACAGCCCCACCATCACTTAATAAGGTGATCCCGAGTGCCAGCGCATTATCAAGCCTTACAATAGCTCCATCTTCAGCATCAGTTTCACCATCAAAACCTGTCACAACTAGGCCTAACAATATACTATTTGTATCTATGTTCGTAAGTGATGGCGGGATAGTATCTATCTCAAGACCTGTCATCGCAGAGGTAGCAGTGGTATTCCCAGCAATATCTGACACTGTTGCACTGACGGTATAACTGCCATCAAGCAGAATATCGTTTGGTGAAATACTCCAACTACCATCGCCTTGCGTAGTAGTTGTTACTGATGTTTGCGCTATACCATTATCAAATATCAGCGTGACTGTGCGCCCAGCTTCACTCGATGTGCCGCTGATTTCAGGTGTCGCATCATTGGTTAATATCAGCCCACTCGTAATGGCAATAGTCGGAGCAACCGTATCAATAACACCTGATTCTTGTACCGTGGTGGCATTACCGTATTCATCCTGCACGGTCACATCCACAGTATAACTACCCGCTGCAAGTGCTGTATTTGGTTCAATTAACCAATTACCGTTACTCGCAGTTGTGGTTGTAACCGTTTGCGTGTTACCTGCCGCATCAGTAAACAATACAGTAACTTGGCTATTTCCAGGTGCACCAGTTACTGTGCCGGTGATCTGAGGTGTTAAATCATTTGTGTCACTGATTACATCAATAGCAATAACAGGACCCGTTAAATCTAATATTAGTGTCGCGGTATTGCTACCTTGATTACCTGCACTATCATTAACCGAGGCGGTAATTGCGACACTCCCTTCAGCCAGTATTTGATTTGATGCAACACTCCATACTCCCCCAGCTTGTACCATAGCAGTAACTGTATCTGTAGTACCTAAGCTATCAACTAGTACTATGGTAACTATTGAACCGACTCCCGCATCAGTGCTACCCGATATTACAGGTGTTGCATCGCCACTAGTACCAGGCTCATTAATAGTCAATACCGGTGCAGTAATATCAACTAAACCGCTAACACTAGCATCTGCTGTTAGCCCTGCTTCAGTGACTGTCGCTGTAACAGTATAAATACCTTCGCTAAGAGCTTGAGTAACTAAGACAATCCACAAACCATCGACTACTGTTGTATTATAAGTTTGTGTCTGGGCCGCGCTATCCGTTACTGTAACAACGACTGCACTGCCATCGACAGCGTCACTACTGCCACTGAAATTGGGAGTTGTGTCATTGGTATCTGCAGGAGCAACAATTGCAATGCTTGGTGCACTGGTATTCAATAATCCAGTTACCGACGTTGAGGTTGTTGAATTACCCGCTAAATCAGTAATACTTGCAGCGACTGTGATAGTGCCGTCAACCAGTGAATCTGTAACATTAATTGACCAACTGCCATCGGCTTGTACTTGCGTCGTATAAGTATAACTGGAATTATTATCGGTAACTGTGACGCTCAATTGCGTACCTGCAGGCTCATTAGTTAAACCACTGAGTTGAGGGGTGGCTACATTTATAGTCCCTATAGAATCAACCGAAATAGTTGGCGCACTGGTATCGATCACAGCTGTTGTTGAAGCTGTTGTAGTCAGGGCCGCACTATCTGTCACTGACGCTGTTGCTGTGAATGTGCCATCAGGTAAAGCTGCTGCCGTGGCTTGCCAATTACCATTACTATCTATAGTAGCAATTAAATTTTGAGTATTACCATTACTATCCACCACAGTAATAGAAACTGTGCTTCCTTGTGGCTCATTTGAATTACCACTTATGGTTGGCGTACTATCATTAGATAATGATAATGGCGCTATAGTTAACTCTGGTGCTTCTGTATCTATACTTAGGTTCGCTGTTTGATTGATACTGTTACCTGCACTGTCACTCACAGTCGCATTAATATTATAATCGCCATCAGTAAGAGTCGTTGTAGTGACTTGCCATAAGCCAGATCCATTTACTAAAGTTGTTAGTGTTTGGCCATCAATGGTTACGGTTACCGTTGCTCCTAACTCATTACTTGTACCGCTAATCGTTGGAGTCGCATCACTGGTAATTGATAAAGGATTTATAGTGAGTGTTGGCGCGGTAGTATCAATTACACCACTGGCCGTCTGCTCAGTTAGGTTGCCGACTCCATCGCGCACACTCGCTTGAACCGTATATTGTCCATCACCTAAGTCTTGCGGTACATTAACTGACCAACTGCCATTCGCTTGCACTGTCGCGCTAAAGGTTTGTGTTGCAACTCCTTGACCAGTTACCACCAATGTTACTTGCGCTCCCTCACCTAAATCAGTGGTTCCGCTAATAGTTGGGGTGCTATCCATCGTCAATGCAGGGGTAGATAACGTTAGTTCAGGCGCCGTATTATCAAAATCCAAAGTACTAATAGTCGTGGTATTGCCAGCCGCATCGGTTGCCGAGGCTTCAACGTAAGCTAGTGTCAGTAATGATACCGATAAATTCAATACGCTCCAATCACCGTTCGCATCAACCGTTGCAGTGTAAGGTAAACCAACAGCGCCTCCCACTAAATGGTTTGTAATGGTAACAACACTGCCTTCAGGTAAATCTGATGTGCCAGATAAGGAAACCAAACTGCCTAGAAGGAAAGAAGGGACAATCGTAAGTGCAGGTGGTGTAATATCGACTTCACCGCCCGTTTTACTGTCTTCTCCTTGATTACCCGCCATATCAGTGATTGTTGCTTTTACGGAATAAACACCTTCAGCTAACGCGGTATTTGCAGCTGCTTGCCAATCACCTTGAGCATCCGTAGTAACTGTTACAACCTGTTCAGTACCACTTGCGTCAGTAAAGGTCACCTCAACAGTGGCATTCGCTTCATCAGATGTCCCACTAATAAGTGGCGTTGTGTCTTGTGTTAATATCAAACTACTTTGATCAATTGTGATCTCAGGGTCAATACTATCTATAACAGCATTAGCGGTTAGTTGCCCTACATTACCCGCAGTATCGGTGACCACAGCAGTGACTGAGTAAGCGCCTTCCGCAAGTGCTTGGGAAGCTTCGACTTGCCATGTTAAATCTGCTGCGAGTGTTGTATTGATGGTATGACTAGCCCCTTGTGCGTCAGTAAAAGTAACAGCAACGGTGTTGCCAGCAACAGCCCCCACAGCTCCCCCTGAAACAATTGGGGTTTTATCTGCGGTGCTGCTTAATGGATCAATCAACACTGTTGGTGGAGTTAAATCTATTTCACCTGTTGTTTGAGCCAAATTGCTATTCCCAGCAATGTCAGTGATAGTTGCAGCAATGCTATAACTTCCTTCTGCAAGCGCACTTCCAAGCGCTACAGACCATGTACCATTTGCTTTAACTGTTGCCTGCACAGATTGCTCTGTGCCAGTACTATCAGTGATCAATAATTCAACTACAGTGCCTTGCGCAGCATCTGATGTGCCACTAATTAATGGTGTTGTATCATTTGTAATACTAGGCGAATTGACAGCCAATGTTGGTGCGGTTAAGTCTATTGCTAGGCTAGTACTTGACGAGCCAGTTAAACCGTCCTCGCTGACAACTGCATTCACAGTATAGCTGCCTTCAACAAGTGCATTACTGACATCAATAGTCCATTGCCCAGCCAAAGCTTGAGTAGTCAATGTTTGCACAACAATGCCCGAGGCAATAATTTCAATCGTTACATTCGTACCATCTCTGGCATCGGTGGTACCAGAGATAGTTGGTGTTGTATCCATCGTTGCTTGTAAACTCGCAATCGAGATAGTCGGCGCATTAGTATCCAATGTTGCGTTACTTGAAGCCGATGCTTGATTGCCAGCAGTGTCACTCACATTAGCCGTAATAGTAATTGCGCCATCGTTTAATGCATCAATAACTTGAACTGACCAGCTGCCATCTGCTTGTACAACAGCAGTTAGTTGATAACTGTTTGAGTCATCATTGACATTCACTGTTACCGTGGCGCCTATTTCATCACTACTCCCTGAAATCATCGGTGTACTATCATTAAATGTGCCTAGTCCGTTCAAGGTTAAACTAGGATCTAATGTATCAACCGTGCCATTACCTTGAACTGTGCCTATATTGTTAGCGGCATCAGTAATAGTAGCCGTAACAATGTAGTCACCATCAGCAATATCAGCGGTTGGAGTTGCTGAATAACTGCCATCGGCTTGCACTAGTGCTGTAAATTGCTGAGTGTCACCGTTTGCATCAACCAACACGATAGCCACTTCAGTTCCCTGCGGCTCTGTTGACGTACCAGAAATTTTTGGCGTCGCATCGTTGCCCACTCCAAGGGCTGTGATTGTAAGCACTGGTGTCGTGCTATCTATGGTCAGTGTCGCAGATGCCGTTTGTTGATTACCTGCATCATCGGTGATCGTTACATCAACCGTGTAATCACCATCAGTCAATGCACTTGGTAGCGTTACTTGCCAAGTGCCATTACTTGCCACTGTCGCTTGCAACGTTTGTCCTGCAATTGTGACCGATACATCTCCGCCTATTTCATTACTGCTGCCAGTTATTGTTGGGGCAGTATTTGCTGTTGGCGCTAAATTATCGATAAATAAACTTGGCGCCACACTATCAATCACTCCAGTCGTTTGCTCAGTAGTCAAATTACCAACCCCATCGCGCACAGAGGCAGTAACGGTATAGGTTCCCTGTGCAATAGCTTGCGGCACAGATACTGACCAGGTTTGATCAGCCTGTACCACTGCGGTAAATGTTTGGCTGACATTATCACTATCAACCACTGTCAAATTAATCACAGTGCCTTGACCCATATCCGTATCACCTGAAATAACTGGCGTTGTGTCGTTGCTCAACGCGTCAACACTGACCGTTAAATCAGGTGCTACGTTATCAAAATCGAGTGTGCTGACCGTACTAATATTTCCTGCTGCATCAGTTGCGCTGGCAGTAACATAGGCAAGGTCAAGTAATGGCACCGTTAAGTTAAGTAATTGCCAATTACCATCAGTATCTGTAGTTGCCGTATAACTTGCACCAATTAACCCTCCCACTAAATGTTCCGTGATAGTGATGGTGCTTCCCGCTGGTAAGTCTGAATCACCTGATAGCGATACTAAATTGCCAAGTAAGAAGGAAGGTATAATTCTCAGTTCTGGGGCGATGGTATCCACCACGCCGTTGTCACTGGCGCTGGCTGTATTGCCTGCATCGTCGGTGATACTGGCAGTCACTGTGTATGCACCATCAACCAGCGGTTGCGTGGCCTCGGCACTCCAATTACCACTGGCATTGGTTTGCACTGTCACGGTATGGCTGCCATTAGCATCCGTAAAGGTAATCGCAATGTCACTGCTGGCTAGATCCGATGTGCCTGTCACCACTGGCGTATTATCATTCGTCAATGCCGGTGCATCGATGGTAACGCTTGGCGCGGTTGTATCTATCACCCCAGTTTCGCTATCGGTGCCGGTATTGCCTGCGGAGTCTGTCACACTGACATTGACTGTGTACTCGCCTTCGATAATCGCATTACTGGCCTCCACGGA
>NZ_JACJDM010000076.1:0-16721 GCF_014163545.1 Pseudoalteromonas sp. SR45-6 | reverse complement strand
CGTTTTGGACCCACCTGACCCCATGCCGAACTCAGTAGTGAAACGAAACAGCGCCGATGATAGTGTAGCATTTGCTATGTGAAAGTAGGACATTGCCAGGCTCCAAATTGAGAAAGCCCGACTAGAAATAGTCGGGCTTTTTTACGTTTAAAATGTGAGTTAGCGAGAGTAAAGTTAGCGAACGTTTGATATAGGGCGCGAAAAGTTTACTTTTGTAAAACTCGAAACTCGAAACTCGAAACTCGCAAATTTATTTCCTCTATCAGCTAAAGAATTTTGATTTTATGACTGTTTCAAATTCATGACAGTAAGTAACTCAGTAATTACAAAATAGGCTGTAATATTTAGTTAATTATGTCGCCAAAAACTGAAATAATGTGTTGATTTCTATATGCTCTTGCCAAATTATTATACTAATAGGTGAAGTGCATGAACTCTTCCACTGATGCTGCGCAGTTTGACGCAGTGACAACAAGTAAACCGAAATGGAACTTTCATGATACCCAATGGGTGTTGAGTCTTTTTGGTACTGCCGTCGGTGCCGGTATTTTGTTTTTGCCAATTAATATTGGTATTGGTGGCTTTTGGCCGCTGATCATTTTAGCGTGTTTAGCGTTTCCAATGACTTTCTTAGCCCACCGTGGTTTAGCGCGTTTTGTATTGTCATCAAAGAACAAAGATGCTGATTTTACCGATGTGGTTGAAGAGCATTTTGGTGTGAATGCTGGTAGATTAATTTCATTATTGTATTTTTTATCAATATTTCCAATTTTACTGATCTATGGTGTTGGCCTAACCAATACTGTTGATAGTTTTATAGTAAACCAATTAGGTATGGAAGCACCTTCTAGAGTATTGCTTTCAGGAGTTTTAGTTGCCAGTATGATCAGCTTGATGCTCGGTGGTGAAAGGCTAATGTTGCGTGCTTTTGCTATTTTAGTGTATCCGTTAGTAGGGATTTTACTGTTTCTATCTTTGTATCTAATCCCTAGTTGGCAAGTACCAAATATGGCCTTTCCTGAGTTTGTAGGCTTTAGTAAAACACTATGGCTGTCAATTCCTATAATAGTGTTCTCATTTAGCCACGCAGCGGCGATTTCAAGCTTTGTAAACGTACAACGAGGTCATTATGGTAAGCAAGCAACAGCTAAGTCTGAAGCGATTTTAAAGCGTACTAGCTTACTGCTAATTGTATTTGTGTTGTTATTTGTATTCTCCTGTGTACTCTCTTTAACGCCAGAGCAAATGCTGCAAGCTAAAGCACAGAACGTATCCGTGTTATCTTACCTAGCGAATGTGACAGACAATTCATTTATTGCCACCTTTGGCCCGCTAGTCGCGTTTATTGCTATCACTTCATCTTTCTTAGGTCATTTTTTAGGAGCAAGAGAAAGCTTTAATGGGCTTGTTACTAAACAAACAAGTTTGTCGCTGAAAAACGCTGACAAAATTGGTGTTGCTATCATGTTCTTTGCTATTTGGTTTTGTGCTGTTAAAAACCCAAGTATCTTAGATATGATGGATCAACTATCAGGGCCGATTATTGCGATGATATTATTCATCATGCCAATGATTGCTGTTTATAAAGTTCCAGCATTACAAAAATACCGTGGCCGTTTTAGCACCTTGTTCGTGTTAGCGGTAGGCTTATTAGCGGTAGCTGCTTTGATTTATGGCTTTGTTGCTTAGCAAGTAGCTTTAGAGACTTTAGTTAGATTAAATAAAAGCCCTGTAGGTGACAAACTTACAGGGCTTTTTAGTTTATGCTATTGCAGCTAGGGCACGGGCTCTAATATCAGCGGCAAAGGCTAGGCCTTTTTTGAAACTTGTTTCAGCAGCGCTAATCGCATCTGCATCGCCATTCGCTGCAAGTACAGCTTGGCTTAGTGCATTATAGAGATTTTTAATTTGCGCTTGGTAGGCTGAATCAATCGCACTTTCAATAGTCGTCATTAGGTCTTTTTTATAATCAATTAAACTGAGAATGTTAAAACACAATAGCTGATATTGAGGAGCTTTGTTGATGTTACAGGTGTTAATTTAGGTTTATAAGCTAGCGCTCATAGTTTATTGTCCCAGCGGTAGGTCAGGTTTTTGCCTGACAATATGACGGAAAAATCCCGGTTTATAAAAATACCAATACCAAACCTGTAGGAGCGACTTCAGTCGCGAACATATGAGATAATGATTTTTAGTTCATTAATGGCTAAAGCCACTACCTACTCGCAGTAGAGCTTACGAGACGGGATAAATCCCGACCTACAAAAGAACACGAAGAGCAAATCTCTGTACAGCGCAAAACGCCTCGGCGTGCTGTGGTGTGATTATCTTTAATACAATACTGTGGCCTTTTTCGAGCTTAAAGCTCTTTGAGGAGCTTATCCATCAGTTGAAGTATTTTTAAATACAACTTAAAATTGATGGCTTGCAACGGTTAGGTCTTCTATTTAACCAAAGTAATAATAATGGAGATCAAATGGTCGATAAAGCAACCTTATACCTCGAAGATATCTTAGAGGATGCATTTTATTTTTTGCAGAATGGCGATGCGAAACAGGGTAAGTACTTGCTGAAAAAAGCAGCTAAAAAGTACCCACGTCATTACTTGACCTATTATGGGGTCGGTATAATGGCTGTACTCAAAGGTGATTATAACTTAGCTATACAAAACTTGCTGAAATCCATAGCAGTTAATGGTGAATATGCTTTAGCTCACTATAACCTGGCGATTAGTTATCAAAAAACTGGAAAGGTTGATTTATCTATTAAGCACCATGTTGCAGCATTGAAGTATGCATCACCAGAAGAGACTGACGTTATTACTGCGTCTAAAGAAATTATTGAGTTAGTTGAAAAAGGCTTGCCGACAGGTTTTACTATTGAACAGTACCTTGAAGATTCAGAACGTTTCGATAGGGGCTTTGAATTTCTCCAAACAGAGCAGTATGAAAAAGCTATTCCCTTGTTTAAAGTGATTGCATCAAATCAGCCTAAGCATGTGCAGGCTAAAGGGAACTTGGGGATTTGTTATTTAATGTTACAGGATTATATGCAAGCGCGAGATTACTTTGAGCAAGCGTTAGCACTTGATCCAGACTATGGACCTGCAAAGAAAAACCTAGCTGTATTGAACAATATAGAAACCGGGCTATTGAGTAAGCCTTTGGATATGCAATCAACTTATTTTTATGCAGAAAAAGTAGCACGAGCTGATAAAATAACTTAGCAATCGAATGGTTCAAGCTTATCGCTTAAAGCTTTACTGCTTTCTTTGGTTCAAATAGGCTGAATGTTGTAATACTCAACTCAGCCTACGATGAGCAATGTAATTATTTGCTCATTTTATCAAGGCTTGGCTACTCGAAGTTTTCCATTGTCTTCATTAAATTAAATGGCTTATTTAATTTTTCTAAGCTAGAAAATTGTTCACGTATATCTTCAGGCAAAATAAAGTAATCAGCTTTAGTTCGCTCAAAAGTTAAAGGGATTGCCATAATTAATTGGTTGTACTTATCAAGCATGGTTTTATCGCTATCTTTTAAGGCCTGCAATTTTGCTGAAAGCAATGTGAAACGCTGCAACTCATCATGTGTGCATAAATCTTGCGTCTTTGCATAATGATAAGATAAAACACTACTAAGCACATTCCAGTCATCTGAAATATGTTTAACGTCATCTGGAGTTATAACTATTGCTGTTTGCTGACATTTTTCAAGTTTAGTGTCATATGCTTTTATTGAATTATGGTATTCAACCGTTAAATAACTAGTGAGGTTATTTTCGGCTATATTTGCATATGTTAAAAAGGAACTGAATAAAGCAAGAGCGAAAACAATAAAATTATTCATTTTGCAGCCTCGCAACCGTTATAAACAGCCTTCCAGAACTGCCTTTCTTTAGATGTTTTAGCTTTAATTGCTTGAAGACCAGATATCGTTTCTATGGTTTTTCGAGCTATGCTTGGGGAGCTTTTTAGTGCAGTAGAAAAAGCATCAAAATCAGTTTGAGTGAGGTTATAGTGACTTTTAATGATGCCATTACCCGCAAAAATGTTAGCAAAAGTACCAACTGTAATTGTTGCACTGAGCCACTGATTAATTTCTTTTATTCGCCTTATTTCTTTTACAGCTAGCTTGCCACGCTCAGAAAACTCCAAATCGTCAATTTCAGGACATCTCATTAATTACTCCTTGTTATTGAATTCCGTAAATATAAAGCCTAGCAAAAACTGTCTAAAAACTGTACCTGAAAATTGTAACCAATATATAAAAAATACTGAGTTTCTATTTTTATTCAACAGGGTATACACTGATTGAGTTATTTGAAATGCAAACTAGATTCCTTATAAGGATATTAAATTGTCGCAGTCTCTTCCTATTCCAGCCCAGCGTTGGTTATCACTGTTATTGTGCGCAATTACAGCGGCCGCAATTACAGTATTTTTAAGTAACGTCAGTTTTGTACGGCAAGCCTATGCAAGCTGGGGCAGTATTTTATACGCCAATTCTGTACTGCACTATAGTTTTGCTTTTCTTTCCGGCATTGGCATCAAGCTAATGCTTGATAAGTTTTATATCTCCCACGCCAAACGCAGTATTGGGTTTAACTGGCGATATCCGCCAGTGACGATAAGTGTATTATTTGGCTTACTTTTCATTGTTGTTTATGTGTATGGAACTAACAATGAAATAGAAGAACAACTGACAGCTAACGCCTTTGTAAGTTTTAAGTTTCTGTCACTGAGTTTTTTAGCTGTTGCAGCGACTATTATCTATCAAACTAAGCTATATACTAAAAATCCCATATTTTCGATTGTGCTGTGTGCGGTATCAGTATTTTATTTATTTTCAGCAATAAGCTTAGTTGAAACAGAGCAAGCATTCTGGGTGTTCTTATTTATAGCAGCTGCCTATTTGGCTATGTCGGTATATTTATTATGTGAGCAGTTAAAAGCATTTAGCGCAGAGTCGAAAGTCGAATCAAAACAAGAAGCTGAATTAACACTTGAGAGCTTAAAAGGTTTTCGAGAATGGTTTCAAGACGATTCCACTATTAAAAACATAGAACAATTAGAGCCTGACTTGCAGGTTTATGCCGCACGCATTACTGAGCGGCTGCGAACAGGCGGCGATAAAGAAGGATATGAGAAAAGGGGAGCACAACACATTGCATTATGTGGGCCATTTGGATGCGGAAAAAGTAGTATAGTTGACAGTATTGCAAGTGAGCTAGCAAACAGCCCTAAGCAAGGTGGTGACTGGATACACAGTGATATTTCAACCTGGGGTGCAGCAAGTGGCAGTGTTGCACATGTTGTACTTAGCCATATTATCGACGATATCAGCCAGCACTTAGACATGTGCGCCTTTCGTGCGCTACCTAAGCATTATACCGAAGCCTTAAAATCAGGCGGTAGCGTATTTCAATTTGCTTCAACGTTACTCGCAGGCCCTGTTGATATCGAGCAAAGCTTTCAAAAACTTAATGATGTCCTTGAAGTAACCAACCACAAATTACTGATCACTTTACAAGACGTAGATCGTGGTACAGGCGATGAGAACGAAAAACGTTTAAATGATATCGCGGCACTGTTGGATAGGCTAAAAAATAAAGATTTAAGTCGTATCAACTTTATAATCGCGATGGGTAATGAAAATGAAGTTGCCGCCGAAGTGATATCGAAAGTGGCTGATTATAGAGAGGATATTGCAAAAAAGGATTTTACAGACCTATTAGTTGATTATATTTATGAGAACTTAACTAGGAGCAAAGTGCTTACTGTTACCCCTTATTCATTGGAAAGCTTGGATGATGTTAGAAATAACCAAATAAGTAGGATTGCCTTTTATTTATCTGAAATAGCTGAGTTAAATAAATTGATTTCAAGTTTGCGAGTGCTAAAAAGAGTACTTCGCCGAGTTAATGAAATTTGGTGGCATAATAATTTAAAAGGAGAGGTTAGTTTCATATCACTGATTATGATGCTAGCTATGAAAGAAGAAAAGCCTTTATTATTTGCAAAATATACTCAGTTTATTGAATCTGTAAAGATTAAAAGTAAGCAGGTTGATATCGAAAGGTTCCTAGAAAAAGACACCTCCGAAGAGTTGAAAGAGTATCTAAAAGTGATGTTAGGGATAAAAGTTAATACTGTTCCAATACATGATAGTACCCCCCCAAAAGAAAGAGATATTTGGTCTTTAAACCCTAATATTGAACACTTACAGACAGTTGGTTGCTCTAATGAAATGTCATTTTATGTTCAACGTATAATGCGGCAAAGTATTTTGAGTTCAGAATTTAAAGATCAAGAAGTAATTCGAGATATATTGAAGTTAAAGAAACTATCACTTTTATCACTTGTTGAGAAATGGTTGAGTTTTGATCAGTTTAAGCAAGAAAAGTATTCTCAATTCATTTTTCTAGAGCTCAATAATGAGCAGACATTAGCTTACCAAGGTGCAGAATATGATAGTTTACCAAACAAGCTGTCATCTACAAAATGTAGGTATGTAGTAAAGTTTGTTCACCACTTAGCGAAAAATTTAACCATTGAAAATATATATGAAATTTTTAATAAGTTACTATATATACAAGATAGAAAGAGGCATTCAAATGCACTTATTAATTATCTTGGCTTTGACGAAAAAGATGTGTTGTTTGAAATTGAGCCTCTTATTTATAAGTTGAATTTAGATAAAAGTAAAGGCAGATATTTATTATATTGTTTGAAGCAAAGCTACAAATTACATCATGCGAAAAAGAGGTTTGAGAGCGTTACTGAAAGCGAGAAATTCCATTGTTTAGGGAAAGCTTTGAGCACTTCTGAATATCTAAAAAAACCAATTTTGAATCCAGACTCAAAACTAGATAATGCACCAGGACTTCCTAGCTTAATGGACTTATACGTACTTTGTTATAAAGCAGAAATTGGGATTACTGAGGGAAGGTAGCTTATCTTTAATCTGACAGTTAACTGTTAGGTCAGGCTTTAGCCTGAAAAATATGACGGGATAAATCCCGACCTACAAAAGAATACAAAATATTAAACCTCAGTGCAGCGCGAAGCGCCTCGGTGAGCTCTGTGGTGAAATTGTCTTTAAATTAAACACTGAGCGAGGTTTTTCGTGGCTGAAGCCATCTCCTACGAGTGAAGTGCTAGGCTTACAACTTAGCGCTTAAAGCTCTACCGCTTATGGCTAAAACTCTCTGTGTAGCGCGAAGCGCCTCGGTGAGCTCTGTGGTGAAATAGTCTTTAAATTGAACACTGAGCGAGGTTTTTCGTGGCTGAAGCCAACTCCTACGAGTGAAGTGCTAGACTTACCGCCTATGGCTAAAGCCCTCTGTGTAGCGAAGCGCCTTGGTGTTCTCTGTGGTGAAATTGTTTTTTCAAACAGAATGCAGAGCAGGATTTTTCGTGGCTGAAGCCAACTCCTACGAGTGAAGAGTCGGTCTTAAACTTACCGCTTAAAGCTTATGGCTAAAGCCCTCTGTGTAGCCTAGCGCCTCGGTGTTCTCTGTGGTGAAATTGTTTTTTCAAATAGAATGCAGAGCAGGATTTTTCGTGGCTGAAGCCAACTCCTACGAGTGAAGAGTCGGCCTTACAACTTTTAAAGCTCTACAGCTTGTGGCTTAAACATGCTGGGTTTCGCGTCGCTCTACCCAGCCTACGTCATTATACTCAACCCAGCCAACGGTGATTAATTTAACGCCGATCTGCTCTTAATCTGACGGCTGATAGCTTACAGCTGAAAGCTTTTACTCTTCTATCACACTCACTACAAAATACGGATTCAAATACTCATCTTTTGTGTTGTATAACAGCGGGCTGCCATCAAGCTTAGTGACTTTTGCGCCGGCGATTTCGGCTATA
The DNA here is from genome assembly GCF_014163545.1 of Pseudoalteromonas sp. SR45-6. NCBI lineage: Bacteria > Pseudomonadati > Pseudomonadota > Gammaproteobacteria > Alteromonadales > Pseudoalteromonadaceae > Pseudoalteromonas > Pseudoalteromonas sp. SR45-6. The sequence goes on along the minus strand of NZ_JACJDM010000076.1, from coordinate 8,848 downwards.
GCGTGGCCGGCACCGGTGTCCCATTCACAGGTTGGGCCTAGGCGTGGGTAAATATCGGCGCTGCCTTCGGCGACTAAGCACAGTTTTAGTGAACTGCCTTTTGAGACCATTTCAACCTCATCAAAGCGTTTTACAAACTCGGCTAAATCCGGTGATGGATGCGAGCGGCTGCCGACTACGCGGATAAGGCCTTTGTTTGCTTTGGTGGTGACTTTAAGCTCAATGCGCTCATCACCGCGGTCCTTAAATGCGCCGATTGCCTCTGCTGCCAGATAAGACACGCCTAGCGCAGGCGCATCTACTACCGCTAAGATAGGTTTGCCGTTTTCAATCAAGGCGATGTTAACGGTAAACTCACCGTTCTTTTTAATAAACTCTTTAGTGCCGTCGATTGGGTCAACCAGCCAATAGCGGGTCCACGTTTGGCGAATATCCCAGCTGATATCGGCACTTTCTTCACTTAATACTGGGATCTCTGGGGTTAAGTGGGCTAGGCCATTGGCAATCACTTTGTGAGCTGCAAGATCGGCGTCGGTTACAGGGCTTTCATCAGCTTTGTACTCAACGTTAAAATCCTTTTCGTAAATCCCCATAATAGCGCTGCCAGCTTGGCGGGCAAGGATCAGTATTTCTTCGAGCAGTTCCGTTTGGTTCATGACTTAACCTTTAATAATTTGCTGTTGTTTTAGATACGCTATCAGCTCTTGCACCGATTGGTCTAGGGTGTTTTTACTGGTATCTAAGATTATTTCCGGTGAATGGGGTATTTGGTAGTCTGAATCTATACCTGTGAAGTGTTTTATTTCACCTGCGCGGGCTTTTTTGTATAAGCCTTTTGGATCGCGGCTCTCGCATACGTCCAGAGGTGTGTCTAAAAACACTTCGATAAATTCACCGTCATCGACTAAGTTTCTTACCATATCGCGTTCAGCGCGAAATGGGGAAATAAATGCGGTGAGTACCAATAATCCAGCATCGACCATTAGTTTAGCGGTTTCACCAACGCGGCGAATATTTTCGATACGGTCTTCGTCGCTAAAGCCTAAATCTTTACACAAGCCGTGGCGTACATTGTCGCCATCTAGCAGGTAGGTGTGAATACCTTGTTGATTGAGTGCGCTTTCAAGGGCGTTTGCTACGGTGCTTTTACCTGAGCCGGAAAAACCAGTGAACCATAAAATAGCCGGTTTATGGCTTTTGTGTTCGCTACGTTGTGCTTTAGTAATGGCATAGTTATGCCAAACAATGTTCTCATCCATTATAAAACTCTCTTATGAGTAAGCGCTGGCTTAAAATGGAAATACCAGCGGGATCAGGGTTAATACCGTTATTGAATAAATAATAGAAAGCGGTAAGCCCATTAATACATAGTCTTTTAAACGATAATTGCCGGCGCTATAAACCATCAGGTTAGTTTGATAACCAAATGGTGATATAAAGCTTGCAGATGCACCAAAGGCGACCGCCATAATAAACGGCAGCGGGTCAACATTAAAGCCCATTGCTAATGCATAAGCGACAGGGAATGATAGTGCCGCTGCGGCGTTATTGGTGATAAGTTCGGTGAACATTACTGTCATTACAAAAATCGCGATAAACGCGCCATAGGGGCCAAAATCACCGAGTACATAAAACAATGCTGCAGATATTTGTCCAGCTAGGCCGGTGCCTATCATCAGTTTAGCAAGGCCAATGGCGCTACCAACTACAGCAAGTAATTCAATAGGAAAACGGCGTTTTACTTCGCTCAGCTTTATCGTTCCCGTGAGCATTAAGCCAATCAGCAATACTAATAAGCCTTTTACCAGTGGTACATAGCCAATAATACTCAGCCCAAGTACCGTTGCAAAGCTCGCTAATACTAAGTTAGATTGCTTGGGCGCTAAGTGAGTTTGTAAATCAAGCCCAGAAATATACACAAATTCGCGTTTTAAATTAGGCAGACTATAAAAGTCTTTACCTGGTGCGAGGATCAGTGAGTCTCCCGCTTGCAGCTGCACTTTACCAAGGCCACCTTGTAAGCGGTCATGGCCGCGACGAATAGCGATAACAGCGGCATGAAACTGTTCACGAAAACGCGCTTCTTTAACTGTTTTTCCTATAAATTTAGATGATTGGCTGACAACAACTTCAACGAGGTGCTCAACATCTTTTTGATGTTTATCGTGAACTATTTTTAGCCCGTCAAAGCGTGTTAGCAATGGCACTGATTTGATGTCACCGACAAACAGCAATACATCGCCCGCTTTAATCACTTGTTGCGGGGTCACTGCACAAATGCGTTTATCGCCGCGAATAATTTCCGCTAGGAATAAGTCTTTAAGTTCGCGCAGGCCATTTTCTTCTACGCTTTTACCAATTAGTTTTGAGCCTTCTTCTATTTTACCTTCGAGATAAAAAGGCACCACTTCTTGATCGTTTTTGCCGTTGTCTGGCAAATATTTTAGCATCACTAAAATAGTGATCAGGCCCACACTTAATGCGCCTAACCCGACTATGGTAAAGTCGAAAAAGCCTAGCGGTGCCATGCCTGCATCAACGGCAAAACCATTGACGATTAAATTTGTTGAAGTACCAATTAAGGTAATTGTGCCACCTAAAATAGCAGTATACGACAGCGGTAATAGTAGCTTTGAAGGTGAATGGTTTGGATTGTCTTTTATGGCAGTAATGAGCGATGCGACAACCGCTGTATTATTGGTAAATGAGGATAAAAACGCTGTAGAAAGTCCGAGCTTAGTGACTGAGCTGGTTAAACTTCCTTTTGATAATGACTGGGCAAGCTTTTGTACGAGTGTAGTTTTTTCAACCGCAATCGAAACCAGTACTAATAACACTAAGGTGATCAGTGATGGATTGGCGTAGTTGATCAGCATATCTTCAAGGTCGATTAACCCGCCTAGATATGCGGTGCCAATGGCGCCAACAAAAAGCCATGCTGGCTTTAGCCGCGTGCCAAACAGGCACCCGACTAAAGTTAGCATAATGCCTGTTAATACTAGCTGTTGATACATGCTTTATATGTCCTTAACAGGCAAAGTTGGTTATTTAAGCTTTGATATATCAAGCGCTTGCCAATGTGGGAAGTGCTTGCGTACTAACGCATTAAATTCAACTTCAAACTCACTAAAGTTACCCGTTTGTTGTTGCTTAGCAAGCACGTTTTCAATCATACCCGCCGCAACAGTTAAGTTAGATAAACGATCGATTAAAATAAACGCACCGGTTTCGTGATTGTTGTGATAAGCATCGGCCAAAATGGTTTCGGTCAATTCTAGGGTAACAATCGCGATTTCGTTTAACTGCAGGCTGTCTGCGCTGCCGTGTTCAAGGGTGTTCACATCAATGGTGTGATCAATCTTTTTCACGATAGCCGAAGTATTTTTACTGCCTAGCTTAAAGTTATAGCTTTTACCCAGTACCAGCGGCGCTTCGTGCATCCACACCAGCTTTGCTTGTACTTGGTTAGTAACAGTCGCTGTTGAATCAGCAGGAACGATCACGTCCCCTCGGCTAATATCAATTTCAGTGTTAAGCGTTAAAGTAATTGCTTGGCCAGCTTCGGCTGTGTCTAAGTTGCCGTCAAAGGTTACAATCTCTTTAATGCTTGAGGTTTTACCTGATGGCAATACTTTAATAGCATCACCAACGCGTAATTTTCCTGAGGTCAAAGTACCTTGGAAACCACGGAAGTTTAGGTTAGGGCGTACTACATACTGCACAGGGAAACGCGCTTCAAAGCCAGTGTCTGTTTCAGCTGCTGGTGAGTCTTCTAATAACTCAAGCAGTGGTTTATCTGTGTAATATGGTGTGTGCTCTGAGCGTGTTACTACGTTATCGCCTTTAAGCGCCGACATAGGCACAAACTTGATGTTAGATACGTTAAGTTGCTCGGCAAATTTTAAATAATCGGCTTTAATGCGCTCATAAACGGTTTCGTCAAAATCAACAATATCCATTTTATTCACGGCAACAACAAACTGTTTAATACCCAATGAATCACAGATAAAGCTGTGACGCTTAGTTTGTACTTGCACACCGTAGCGCGCATCAACAAGAATAATCGCTACATCACTGGTTGATGCACCAGTTACCATGTTGCGGGTGTATTGCTCATGCCCTGGAGTATCAGCAATAATGAATTTACGTTTAGCCGTTGAAAAATAACGGTACGCTACATCAATAGTTATGCCTTGCTCACGCTCAGCTTGTAAGCCGTCAACCAGTAGTGCTAAATCGAGCTCTTCACCGGCATTACCGACTTTTTCGTTATCTTTATGCAGTGCTGCTAACTGATCTTCATAAATTTGGTGGCTGTCGTGCAGTAGGCGGCCAATTAGGGTTGATTTACCGTCATCCACACTACCACAGGTCAGCATACGCAATAGGCTTTTGTCTTGTTGGCGAGCAAGATAGGCGTCGATGCCAATTGCTTTTACTTCGTTAATTGTATCGCTAGTATTAATAGACATTAGAAATAGCCCTCACGTTTTTTCTTCTCCATTGAACCTGCTGAATCGTGGTCAATTACCCGACCTTCACGTTCAGATGACGTAGATAGCAGCATTTCTTCGATAATCTCAGTCAGTGTACTGGCTGTTGATTCCACTGCACCGGTAAGTGGGTAACAACCTAAAGTACGAAAACGAACAGATTTCATCATGGGTACTTCGCCTTCTTTAAGCGGCATACGCTCATCATCAACCATGATCAAAGTACCATCACGCTCTACAACAGGGCGCTCTTTGGCTAAGTAAAGCGGAACCATATCGATGTTTTCTTGATAGATATATTGCCAAATATCAAGTTCAGTCCAGTTAGAAAGTGGGAATACACGGATGCTTTCGCCAGGGTTAACTTGACTGTTATAGGTATTCCAAAGCTCTGGACGTTGGTTTTTTGGATCCCATCTGTGGTGTTTATCACGGAATGAATAAACACGCTCTTTAGCGCGAGATTTTTCTTCGTCGCGGCGTGCACCACCAAACGCGGCATCAAAGCCGTATTTATCAAGCGCCTGTTTTAAGCCTTGGGTTTTCATGATATCGGTATGCTTACCAGAGCCATGAGTAAATGGGCTGATATCAATCGCTAAGCCTTCAGGATTTTTGTGGACGAGTAAGTCAAAACCGTACTCTTTTGCTAAGCGATCACGAAATTCGATCATTTCTTTAAACTTCCAGTTGGTATCAACGTGAAGCAGTGGAAACGGAATTTTACCTGGGTAAAACGCTTTACGCGCTAAATGTAAAAGTACCGATGAATCTTTACCTATAGAGTAAAGCATAACTGGGTTCTCAAACTCAGCAGCAACTTCGCGCATGATTTTGATACTTTCAGCTTCTAATTGCTGAAGGTGAGTTAAAGCCATTGTTAGTCGTCCTACTAAAATGATTAAAAGTTAAAATCTAAATAGTTTAAAGCTATGCCACGTCTGTAAGCGGTTGTGCAAAGCTACTAGTTTGGGCTTTTGTGCCAAACCAATGAAGTTCTTCATGTAATGAAGCAACTTCACCAATAATTAATAATGCCGGTGAAATAATGCTGTGACGCTCGATTAAATCGGCCAGCTCACCTAATTTACCGGTTACAACGCGTTGATTTTTGCGAGTACCGTTTTCAATAATTGCCACGGGTGTATCTGCACCACGACCATGTTTTAATAATTGTGCTTGAATATGGGGAGACTTAATTACACCCATATAAATTGCCAGAGTTTGGTTTGGTTTTGCCAGTGATTGCCAATCTAGTTCTTGACCGTCTTTTTTACAGTGACCAGTTACAAACTGTATGGCTTGTGCATGGTCACGGTGCGTTAGCGGAATACCCGCATAAGCGCTACAACCTGCGGCAGCAGTTATGCCAGGGACGATTTGGTAATTTACGTTATTAGCTGCCAGTACTTGAACTTCTTCACCACCACGGCCATAAATAAACGGGTCGCCACCTTTAATGCGGCACACTTTTTTACCTTGCTTGGCAAGGTCAACTAGCATTTGGTTAGTATCTTCTTGCACAACACTGTGATCGCCTAAGCGTTTACCCACACAAATTAAATCGGCATCGCGGCGTACTAGCTCCATAATTTCGTCAGAGACTAGAAAGTCATACACCACCACATCAGCTTGTTGCATTAGTTGCAGTGCTTTCAGTGTTAATAGCTCTGGATCTCCTGGACCTGCGCCAATTACGTATACTTCACCTTCAGGATCCAGTTTGCTATCGAGTAATTGTTCAAGCTGTACGCTTGCGGCAGCTGTATCACCCGTTTGTACTTTGCTGACGACAGATGAATCAAATACGCCTTCCCAAAATTGGCGACGATCAGCAAAACTCGTGAAGCGCTGTTTTACTTTGTCGCGAAAGCTGCCAACTAAACTTGCAAGCGGGCCGATGTGTTGTGGAATAAGCGTTTCTAACTTCTCGCGTAAGCGCCGTGCTAATACCGGCGCTGTGCCAGCACTTGAAATTGCAATAGTGATCGGGTCACGATCAACAATTGAAGGAAAAATAAAGGTGCATTTAGGTTGGTCATCCACCACGTTAACGAATACATTTCGTGCATTTGCGAGTTCAAATACGCTGTTATTTACGCCGTCATTGTCGGTTGCGGCAATGACCAGCATTTTTCCATCAAGATGTGATTCATCAAAAAAAGCGTCAATTAGAGTGACATCATTATTTTGTGCATGCTCTTTTAATTCATCACAAAACCAAGGTGCTACTAAAGTGACATCAGCGCGAGCTTTCAAAAATGCACGGCACTTACGTAACGCAACCTCTCCACCGCCAACAACCAATACAGGTTTATTGTCGAGCTTGGTAAAGATAGGTAAATATTGCATGTGTAGACCCTTGGAAAAAATTACAGCAAAGATGCTTTTCAGAAACTCAGAATATAGTGACGTAAGCTAAGTAAAAAATAATTAAAACCCAGTTAATATAACTAAAAGTTATATATGGTTGTTCGATTTGGCTTAAGCCTTAGTTAACAGGGGATTGCGCCGAGTTACAAGTACTATAATGACTATATATTGAGCTTAGAGTGTTTGGTTATTAGCTATAGCGAGAATAGTTAAATTTGGTACTATTGCTAATACATGAACTTACTTGGTGGATTTATGACAACGCAACTAACTGATGCGGCATTGGCCGTGCAATTAATGGATTTAACCAGTTTAAATAGTAATGATAGCGCGGCAACAATACAGGCCTTGGTGGCTAGTATTAAGCCCAACCTAGGTATTCCGGCTGCAGTGTGTGTTTATAGTGAGTTTGTTGATGACGCCAAGCTTGCTTTAGCTGAGCGCGAGCTTAGTTATGTAAAAGTCGCCACAGTAACTAACTTTCCCTCAGGCAACAGTGAGCTAAGTGAAGTAATTAATGAAACATTAATCGCAATAGAGCGTGGCGCAGATGAAATTGATTTGGTGTTACCGTATCAAGCCTTAATCGCGGGGGACGAAGCCACAGCACTAGAATATGTGCGTGCCAGTAAAGAGTGTTGTCCTGAACACGTACAATTAAAAGTAATTATAGAATCCGGCGAACTAAAAACAGCGCAGTTGATAACACTGGCGACAGAAATAGCAATTGCCGGTGGTGCTGACTTTGTTAAAACCAGCACCGGCAAAGTAGCTACAAATGCCACTCTTGAAGCAACCGAAGTGATGTTAAGTACGATTAAAAAGTCGCCGCGTGTAGTCGGTTTTAAAGCTGCAGGTGGCGTGAAAACGGTTATGGATGCAAGTAATTACTTACAGCTAGCGACTGATATTATGGGAGAAAGTTATTTGAATCCGTCAACATTTAGATTTGGTGCATCAAGCCTGTTAGCTGATGTATATGCGGTACTTAATGACGCGTCATAGTGAGCAAGAAAAATTACAACTTGAGCATGATGCAGGCAAGTTGTTCTTGCGTTGCTATGAACATCGCTTTGGTATTCCAATGCGCCATATTTGGCATAATCAGCCGAGTAAACCAGATATCAGTTGTTATCGTAATGAACAGAAGCTTGATATTGAAATAGCACATTTATATGCCAGCGAAACCGAAGCCATGGCAGTACTCGGCAGGCCTTTATCTATAAGCATGCAACGAGATCTTGCTGATATGGCAATGCAACCAAGTGAGCAGCGGCTGCACTGTGCACTGCAGCGGTTATTAGAACAAAAAGGAAAAAAGCATTATCAATCAGAGCAAACATGGCTGCTTATTCGTAACGCCAGCACCATTTGGCATAAAGCGGATTTTGACGCTGAGTTACAGAATATAACGATACCGCTTACCCATCCTTTTCAACAAATTTGGTTGCTTTGTGATTTTTATCAGGGCGAGCTGTTACAGCTGTTCTAAGTATTTAGATGGTATAGCAGCCAAGAATAAACTGGCTGCTAAATAACTTGATCTTTGGTTAGTTAATTTTAAACATACTACCTAAGCTCTCAAGCCCTGACTTATTGGTTTTAGCAATACATTGACTTTCATCGAGTGACTTTTTGGTTGCTTCGTCTGCAAGTCCCGACACTTTTAATTGTTTCTCTTGTTGGTATTCACGCAGTGCGATAACTGTTTGACGATCGTACTTAACATCTTCAGTTTCAAATTCTTCATAATCGGGTTGGTTTTTTAAATAACCTAAACAAACTAGATTCATGCGAGACATGGCTAAATCCATCTTTTCATAATGCGGCATTCTATGTGTAGGAACATCGACTTTTGCTACTGGAGCAACGGCTTTTGACTTGGCAGCCGTGGTCGTAAGCGGTGGTGGTGCTGTGTATCCAGGTGCTAGGGTATTATTACTGTTATAGCGATAGTAAGTGGCAGGGACTTTAGTTTGTAA
>NZ_JACJDM010000075.1:0-17243 GCF_014163545.1 Pseudoalteromonas sp. SR45-6 | reverse complement strand
AAATAAAGCGCTAACTGCGTTATAAATTTTTCATGTAGAACAACTACATGTCAAAATTTATGTCTTGTTATCACTCCATTTATCTGTCGCTATAAATGGTCAGTAACTTAACACGATTGGTATAAGCTGAACTCTGGATCGTGAATCCCTGATCTAGATTCTAGGTTAATAAAAAAAGCTCCACATAAATGTGGGGCTTAAAAAATGTTTAGAACCTAGAACTTAACCTATCTTCTTGTACTTAATACGTTTAGGTTGCGTAGCCGCAGTGCCTAAGGTCTTTTTAAGCCATTCTTCATATTCAGTGTAGTTACCATCGAAGAAGTTAATTTGGCCTTCGTCACGGTAATCAAGAATATGTGTAGCAATACGGTCTAAGAACCAACGGTCATGCGAGATACACATAACGCAGCCTGGGAATTCTAAAATAGCGTTCTCAAGGGCACGTAATGTTTCAACGTCCAAATCATTGGTTGGCTCATCCAGCAGGATAACGTTGCCACCGGCTTTTAATAACTTAGCTAAGTGTAAGCGGTTGCGTTCACCACCTGACAAGTCCTTAACAAATTTTTGCTGATCGTTACCTTTGAAGTTAAAGCGACTAACATAGGCACGGCTTTGGAATTCAAAGTTACCAATTTTTAGTACGTCTTGGCCGTTTGAAATTTCTTGGAAAACAGTATTGCTGTCGTCCATATTGCCACGGAACTGATCAACGGTTGCCAGTTCAACCGTTTCACCTAGGTTAATTTCACCGCTGTCTTGTTTGTCTTCACCGCTGAGCATTTTAAACAGCGTTGATTTACCTGCGCCATTGGCACCGATAATGCCAACAATTGCGCCTTTAGGCACAGTAAAGCTTAGATCATCAATTAACACGCGATCGCCAAAGCTTTTCTTCAAGTTTTTAACTTCAATAACTTGATCACCTAAACGTGGTCCAGGTGGAATAAATAGCTCGTTGGTTTCATTACGTTTTTGGTAATCAGACTGCTGCATTTCAGTAAATTGCGACATACGCGCTTTTGACTTAGCTTGACGACCTTTTTGGTTTGAACGTACCCACTCAAGTTCTTGTGCAATTGATTTTTGACGGGCTTTTTCAGACTTTTGCTCTTGCTGCAGGCGCGCATCTTTTTGCTCAAGCCAAGAAGAATAATTACCTTCCCATGGAATACCTTCACCACGGTCAAGCTCTAAGATCCAGCCAGCTACATTATCGAGGAAGTAACGGTCATGGGTTACCGCCACAACAGTGCCTTCGTAATCATGCAAGAAGCGCTCAAGCCATGCTACAGATTCTGCATCTAAGTGGTTAGTCGGCTCATCGAGGATAAGCATATCTGGTTTTTCAAGCAATAAGCGGCAGATAGCCACTCGGCGACGCTCACCACCTGACAAGAATTCAATTTTAGCATCCCACTCAGGTAAGCGCAGGGCATCTGCGGCGCGCTCTAATACGTTGTCGATGTTATGACCATCGTGGGCTTGAATAATTGCTTCAAGCTCACCTTGCTCTTTGGCTAGTGCGTCAAAGTCAGCATCTTCCATCGCGTATTCGTTATATACTTCATCAAGACGGTTAAGCGCGTTTTTAACTTCGCTGACTGCTTCTTCCACAGTTTCACGAACCGTTTTGCTTTCATCTAGAATAGGCTCTTGCGGTAAGTAACCAATTTTAGTGCCCGGTTGAGGATATGCCTCACCTTCAAACTCTTGATCAAGGCCGGCCATAATACGTAGCAACGTTGATTTACCAGAACCGTTTAAACCAAGTACACCAATTTTTGCACCCGGGAAAAAATGCAAAGAAATATCTTTTAAGATAGTGCGCTTAGGTGGCACAACCTTAGATACTCGACTCATCGAGAAAATAAACTTATCAGGTAAAACCATGGAGGGAGCCTTCAAATAATAATAAAAATTTCAATGTTGTATTGTAGTGGCTCACAGGTGAAACAGTCAACGAATCAACCAAATAACAATGTGCTAATTCGCGAGCAATACTCCTACACCGATTAAAGCAAGCAAGCCGCCTATTAACATTTTATTGGTAACGGGCTCGCGCTTTATAAAACCAATGCTCATTACAATTAATGGCGCGGTTGCGAAAATCGTTTGTGCAATGGCTGGATCGGTATATTTAACTGCGCCAAGTTGAAGCCATAAACCAAGGAAAGTGCCTAAAAACACAGCCGCAAAAAACCATTGTTTGCCGCTAATTCCCCTTAGAGTTAGTGCTTGTTTAAATTCACTGCTTTTAAACACTGCAACAACTAAGGCCACAGTCATCGTACCTGCTGCTAATCTAATTAATGCCGCCCATAAGCTACTCATATGCTCATTATTGAGTGCGCCTTTAGACATCACCATACCGAGCGCTTGGCAGATAGCAGCTGCAAGGGCACATAAAACACCTTTGCGATAATGTTGATGATCAACCTGTGGCAATGTTTTTTCAGGCTTGATTGCTATTACTACGCCAATGGTTGTAAGTACAATACCGCACCATGCAAATGGCGATAAATAATGATTTAATAGCAGGATATTAAAAACCCCCACAAGGGCTGGAGCAAGGGACTCAATAACTAACGTGCGAGCAGGGCCAATATTTCGCAGCGCAGTAAAATAGGCGCTATCGCCAATCGCAATCCCAATCACCCCGCCAGCAATTAGCCAAAGCCAGCTTGTCAGATGATGTGGTAGTGCAGCGTCTTGAGTAATCGCAATAGTCACTAACATCATGGCACTTGCTAACACGCCTTTACTGATGTTTAGCTGCATAGGCGTTAAGTGATGGCTAAAACCTTTATATAAAATGGTCGAAAGCGCCCAAACAATAGCTGCTAATATAGCAAAAAGTTCTCCTAAGCCTAGCCAATCAATCACGTTTACCACCTTAAAATAAAATCAACAGGCGCATTATGGCGAGCGGTTTTTAGAATGCAAAAGAATAGTTAAAATAAACTCATTTGGACATCTAAACATCTAGAGGTTGAAATTTCCAGCTATCCGTTCATAATTAGCCATTGGTTAATTATGCCTTGGAGATGAGTATGCCTATTACCGTTAAAGATGAATTGCCCGCAATTGCGAAGTTACGTCAAGAAAACGTATTCGTAATGCCAAAAAGCCGCGCTAAAACCCAAGAGATCCGTCCGATGCGCTTGGCGATTTTAAACTTAATGCCTAATAAGGTAGAAACCGAGGTGCAATTTATTCGTTTGCTCGCTAATTCACCCTTACAAGTGAATGTAGAGCTACTACGTTTAGACACTCATCGCAGCAGTAGCAATTCAGAGCAGCATTTAGACACTTTTTACCGTTATTTCTCTGAAGTGAAAGACAACAATTACGATGCATTACTCATTACCGGCGCACCATTGGCACATTTAGAATATGACGATGTAGCCTACTGGGATGAACTAAAAGTAATTTTAGATTGGGCGGAGCAGCATGTAACCTCAACATTATTTTCGTGTTGGGCGGCTCACGCGGGTTTATTTCATCATTATAATCTAAAGCGTGAACTAAAAGAAAATAAGCTCTGTGGCGTGTTTACCCATAAGTGTTACTTTGAACATGGAGCCTTAACGCGTGGTTTTGACGATACCTTTGTAGTGCCTCACTCGCGGTATGGTCATATTGATATTGAAAAAATTAACGCTTGTGATGACTTAGTGGTGCTGGCAGGTTCAGAGAAAGTAGGCGCTTACTTAATAAAAAATAAATCCGGCAGCCAAGTGTATATTACCGGGCATCCTGAGTATGATGCAGACACTTTAAAAGGCGAATATCAGCGCGATTTAGAAAAAGGCCCTGATGCGCCATTGCCTGAAAATTACTTTCCAGAGAACAACCCAGATAACGAACCGTCGAAAACTTGGCAAAGCCATGCCTTTTTACTGTTTTCGAATTGGTTAAATTATTATGTGTACCAAACCACACCCTATGATATTAATTTAGTTAGCCAAGCCGTAAGGACTAACAACTATGCCGAATAATTTAGAAAACAAAAGCGCCGTGTTAATTGAAGCGTTAAAACAGCGTATTTTAATTCTTGATGGTGCTATGGGTACCATGATCCAAGAACACAAATTAGAAGAACACGATTACCGTGGCGAGCGCTTTAAAGACTGGCATGTGCTAATTAAAGGTAATAATGATTTATTAAGCATCACACAACCAAAAATTATTGCTGATATTCATCGTGGCTTTTTAAGTGCAGGTGCCGATATTATCGAAACCAACACCTTTAATTCGACTACAATTTCGATGGAAGATTACGATATGGCCAGCATCAGCCGTGAAGTAAACTTAGAGTCAGCTAAATTAGCACGCAGTATTTGTGATGAGTTTACTGCTAAAAACCCAGCAAAACCACGTTATGTTGCTGGGGTTTTAGGGCCAACCTCAAAAACCTGTTCAATCTCACCGGATGTGAACGACCCCGGTTATCGCAATGTCACGTTTGATAAGTTAGTCACCGCGTATGTTGAATCAACCCTTGCTTTAATGGAAGGTGGTGTTGATTTAATTTTGATAGAAACAATTTTTGATACGCTTAATGCAAAAGCGGCTTCATTCGCGGTTGAAGAAGCGTTTGAACAAGCAGGGCGCAAGTTGCCTGTGATGATCTCTGGCACCATAACCGATGCCTCCGGACGTACGCTGTCAGGGCAAACCACCGAAGCATTTTATAATTCTATTCGTCATATAAAGCCAATTTCAATTGGCTTAAACTGCGCGCTAGGTCCAGATTTATTGCGCCAATATGTAGAAGAACTATCGCGTGTTTGCGAAACCTTTGTCTCTGTTCACCCCAATGCTGGTTTACCGAACGAGTTTGGGGAATATGATTTAGAAGCACCTGAAATGGCGAAAGAAATTATCGATTGGGGCAAGTCTGGCTTTATCAATATTGTTGGTGGTTGTTGTGGTACCACACCTGCACACATCAGGGCATTTGCGAAAGGGCTTGAAGGTGTTAAACCTCGGCCATTGCCAGAGCTTGAAGTGCGTATGCGCTTATCAGGCCTTGAAGCGTGTAATTTAAACTAAGGTAGCCGAGATGACACAAAAAATAGCAGTATTTACCAACGTTGGCGAACGTACCAATGTGACCGGCTCAGCCATGTTCAAACGTTTGATCATGGAAGAAGATTACGAGAGTGCGCTTAATGTTGCCCGCGAGCAAGTAGAAAACGGCGCACAGGTTATTGATATCAACATGGATGAAGCCATGCTGGACTCAAAAGCCGCCATGGTGAAGTTTTTAAATTTGATTGCCTCCGAGCCTGATATTTCTCGCGTGCCAATTATGGTTGACTCTTCTAAATGGGAAGTCATTGAAGCGGGCTTAAAGTGTATTCAAGGCAAGGCAATTGTAAACTCAATCTCGCTAAAAGAAGGTGAAGAGCCATTTATTCGCCAAGCTAAAATTATTAAACGTTTTGGCGCCGCTGCAGTGGTTATGGCGTTTGATACCGACGGCCAAGCAGATACAGCCGATCGCAAGTTTGAAATTTGTCAGCGTAGTTACCGCATTTTGGTGGATGAAATTGGCTTTGCGCCAGAAGATATTATTTTCGATCCCAACATCTTTGCGGTAGCAACTGGTATTGAAGAGCACGACAACTACGCAGTTGAATTTATTGAAGGTACACGTCGCATTAAGCAAAACTTGCCACACTGTAAAGTGTCGGGCGGGGTGTCGAATGTATCGTTCTCGTTTCGTGGGAATAACCCCGTGCGAGAGGCTATTCACTCAGTATTTTTATATCACGCAATTCAAGCGGGCATGGATATGGGGATTGTTAATGCAGGGCAACTCGCTGTGTATGATGATATTCCAGCAGAGCTTAGAAAAGCAGTTGAAGACGTTATTTTAAATACCGACCCAGGTGCAGGTGAGCGCTTAGTTGAGTTGGCACCAAAATACTCTGGCATGGCACAAGCTGAGCGAGTTGAAGATTTAGAATGGCGTACTTGGCCAGTTGAAAAACGTTTAGAGCACGCATTGGTTAAAGGCATTACCACCTTTATCGATGAAGACACCGAAGAGTGCCGCGCTGCTGCCGATAAGCCTATTCATGTGATTGAAGGGCCGTTAATGGACGGCATGAATGTGGTAGGCGATTTATTTGGCGCAGGTAAAATGTTCTTACCGCAAGTCGTTAAATCAGCGCGAGTGATGAAGCGCGCAGTGGCCTACCTAGACCCTTACATTGAAGCTGAAAAAGAAGAAGGGGCTACTAACGGTAAAATCGTGATGGCCACCGTTAAAGGTGACGTACATGATATTGGTAAAAATATTGTTGGCGTAGTACTGCAATGTAATAACTATGAAGTTATCGACTTAGGCGTAATGGTGCCTGCAGATAAAATACTGCAAACCGCGATTGATGAAAAAGCCGATATTATTGGTTTATCAGGACTGATTACACCATCGCTTGATGAAATGGTACATGTTGCCAAAGAAATGAAGCGCCGTGGTTTTGAACTACCGCTATTGATTGGTGGCGCGACTACCTCAAAAGCGCATACTGCCGTTAAAATCGAGCCACAATATGACAAAGGCGTGGTTTATGTAAATAACGCCAGTCGCGCTGTAGGCGTGGTTTCTAACTTATTGTCGAAAGAGCATAAAGCTGAATTTTTAGCAAAAACCAGCGCTGAATATGTCAAAGTACGCGAGCAGCAAGCACGCAAAAAACCACGTTCAAAACCGGTTACTATTCAACGTGCCCGCGACAACGCCGCCAAGCTTGATTGGGATAATTACACTCCACCGGTGCCGAAAAAGCTGGGCGTGACAGAGTTTAAAAATGTCTCGATAGCCACTTTACGACAATACATAGACTGGACGCCGTACTTTATGACCTGGTCAATCGCTGGTAAATACCCACGTATCATGACCGATGAAGTGGTTGGCGAGCAGGCGCAAAGCTTATTTAAAGACGCTAACGACATGTTAGACGATCTTGAAAAGTCAGGCAGTTTGCAACCGCTTGGCGTAATTGGTTTATTCCCTGCTAACCGTGTGGGTGACGATATTGAAATATACACAGACGAAACTCGCGCTGAACTATTAACCACATCGTGCCATTTACGTCAGCAAACAGAAAAAACCGACTTTGCTAACTACTGCTTAGCTGATTATATCGCCCCGAAAGGCACGCCTGATTACTTTGGTGCATTTGCTGTAACAGGCGGTCTTGAAGAAGACGACTTAGCTGATGCGTTCGATGCACAGCAAGATGACTACAACAAAATAATGGTAAAAGCGGTGGCAGATAGACTCGCCGAAGCCTTTGCTGAGTACTTACACGAACAAGTGCGTAAAGAATATTGGGGTTTTGCCCCAGACGAAAACCTTGCGAATGAAGATCTTATTCGTGAAAACTATCAAGGTATTCGCCCAGCACCCGGTTACCCAGCATGTCCAGAGCACACTGAGAAGAAGAAAATCTGGCAACTACTCGATACTGAAAAGCGCATTGGCATGCAGCTCACCAGCTCATACGCCATGTGGCCCGGTGCTGCGGTATCAGGCTGGTACTTCTCTCACCCTGAGGCTAAATACTACGCCGTAGCGGCAGTACAAAAGGATCAGGTTGAAGATTACGCTCAACGAACCAACATGACGCTAGAAGAAGCGGAAAGATGGTTATCGCCTAATTTGGGGTATGAGCCGGAGTAAGTGAAGCGGTCAGCTATCAGCCGTTAGTTTAAAACAAAAAAGCGAGCCAAATTAGGCTCGCTTTTTTTGTACAAAGTTTTTCCTGATAGCTCTTCGGTATATCATCATACTTTCACATTCAATGAGCTTGGGTATGCCCCTAACCTTGGGTGTAGAATGATTAGTACATTATATTTGTGATTTTCTGCACATTCATTATTTGAGAATTTTCCATGGTAAAATTATTTAGCCCACTAGAATTAGGTCCGATAACACTCAAAAACCGCATTATTATTGCTCCCATGTGTATGTATGCCGCAGAAGAAGGCAAGGTGCAACCTTGGCATCATCAACATTATGGTATGCTCGCGCAATCCGGTGCTGGCTTATTGATTGTTGAAGCGAGCGCTGTATCCCCTGAAGGAAGAATCTCTTACGCCGATTCAGGTATTTATAGCGACGAATGTGAGCAAGCTTGGCGTGAAGTCGTATCTAATGTAGGTCAATACTCTAACATTCCGATGGTGATGCAGATTGGTCATGCAGGTCGTAAAGCGTCAACTGAATTACCTTGGAATGGCGGTGCGCCTATCGCTCCAGCAATAAAGAACGGTTGGCAAACTATTGCTCCGAGTGAACTTGCTTTTTCAGATGAAGCTCCTTTACCAAAAGCAATGACGCAAGACGATATTGGACGATTAATTACTCAGTTTGTGAAAAGTGCTCAACGTGCCCATAAAGCTGGTTTTTCTGGCATAGAACTTCATGCAGCTCATGGCTATTTACTGCACCAATTTTTATCACCGCTTAGTAATCAGCGTTCAGATCAATTTGGCGGCTCATTAGAGAACCGCATGCGCCTACCCTTGGCAATATTTGATGCTATAAAGGCTGCTTTACCACATGATTTCATGATTGGTGTACGTATAAGTGCAAGTGATTGGGCTGATAATGGCTGGGATATCGAGCAAAGTATCGTATTTTCTCAAGCTTTAGACGCTCGTGGTTGCCATTATATACACGTATCAAGTGGCGGCTTGACTGCACAGCAGCAAATTAAAGTTGCCCCTAATTATCAAGTTGGTTTTGCCGATGCAATAAGTAATAACGTTTCTATGCCGGTTATTGCTGTAGGCTTAATTACTCAAGCTCAACAAGCTGAAGATATTATCTGCGAAGGTAAAGCTGATGCGATTGCGTTGGCACGTGGTATTCTTTATAACCCGCGTTGGCCTTGGCATGCAGCAGCGGAGCTCGGAGTTACAATACAAGCCGCGCCGCAATACTTGCGCTGCCAGCCACATGAACTTAAGTCATTACTGATACGCGATTGATTACTACCTCTCATAGCTAGATAATCTTCGAGTGTGAGAGGCTTTGACTATTCAAGCCAGTTTTTAATACGCTGATTAAGGAAAACCCTCTGAATAAGTATATATCCCAGCATATAACTCTGCCTTTTATAGCTATGAGCAAAGAAAGTTTAATAAAAGGAGTTATATGAAATATTATTTTCAAGCGCAATACCATCAGCGCTTAGATTTGTTTGATAATGTGTTTGTCAGTATGGCAACGGGTAATGTTGTTGAGCCATCACTGCCTTTAGAGATCATCATTGAGTCTGAAGATTGTGTGCTTTATGAAAGTGACAATGGCTCTATTATTGATTTTTCTCCGACAACGTTAGGCTATTATTGGATTACTGGGCAAACCTGCTTACGCACCCGAGACGGATTAGTATTTGAGCCTTGTGATGATAAAGATGCAGTACAATACACTTATATTGACGGGCAGCTTTATGGAAAAAAAATAAATACTGACTTGAGCCAAATGCCAACCACAAAAAAGCGTTACCACTTTAGTAAGCTTAATGGCTGCAAAGCCCAGCTAAAGCAAAATGATGACTCAAGCTTTATTCTTGAAATTGATGCAAAAGAATATCCACTTGCTATGCATGAGCTTGAATTTTCATATTTTGTACAGGAAGAAACGGGATTCACGCAAGACGGCGAAAAGCTATATTACTACGACAGGCCAGTACCTCAATTAACGTTAGCAGACTTTAAGGTTTTACATTTTAATTATGCAAAAGATAATCATGTTGTTGTATGTGGTGCAGATGTTATTTCGCAAGCGGATGCTGCGACGTTTGAGGTGATCACCACGACTTTAGCAAAAGATAAAAATCATGTTTATGAATTTTCAAAGATTATTAAAGGTGCGGATGCTAAATCATTTATCGTGATTGATGGTAAAGAACAAGATGCATATCAACAATATAGTAAAGACAAGCAAACAGTTTATTATTTTGGTGAAGCCATTATCGGTGCAGACTTGGCATCTTTTCGCATTATTCATGGACGTTATTCGGCTGATAAAAACTGGGTTTATCGCTCAGGGCTACGTATTGCTCTATTTGATGCTGAGAGTTTCTATTATATTTCACAAAGTTTTGTTGGTGATAAAAACGGCATTTATACTGACTTTCTAAATATTACACAAATAGCCCAGTGTGATGATGTATTTGTTGATTACGATAATGATTACTTTGCCGTAAACGATACCCTGTATTGGGCTGATAAAGAACATCCGTTTGACGCTGATTTAGCTTCTTTTTCTTCAATCAATTGTACTTGGGCGAAAGATGAAACCCATATTTATTATAAAGATGAGGTAGTTTATAAAGGGGGTTACGAAACAGCAGAAATTTTTGATGAATTATTATTAAGAGTGGATGATAAAATCATCTCAAATAGAGGCATAATTGCTGGTGCAAATGCAAAAGAGTGGCATCTGCTGATTTTTCCATTCTATGCCTGTGCTGATCGACTATTTTACCAACAAGAATTACTTGATAAAGGCGACCCAAATACGTTTGAAGCCCTTGATGACAATCGCTTTAAAGATAAAAGTAATGTCTATATTTTTGATAATGATTTTGAAATAGTAGATACCATCTTTGATATTAATACCGAGAATATTGTACTTATAGATGAATGTTTTTTAAAAACGCCTGATACAGTGTATTTTCAAGAGTTAGCGATACAAGATGCTGATCCTGATACCTTTGAGGTATTAGAGTATGGCTTTTCGCGTGATAAAAAAGCTGTTTTTTGTAATCAAGAAAAACTCCCTGAACTTAATCCTCTTGACGTTACGATTTTAAATCATAATTTTATTCACGACAACAACA
Source organism: Pseudoalteromonas sp. SR45-6 (assembly GCF_014163545.1). Classification (NCBI taxonomy): domain Bacteria; kingdom Pseudomonadati; phylum Pseudomonadota; class Gammaproteobacteria; order Alteromonadales; family Pseudoalteromonadaceae; genus Pseudoalteromonas; species Pseudoalteromonas sp. SR45-6. The sequence continues at coordinate 6,369 of NZ_JACJDM010000075.1, read as the reverse complement.
CGCTTTATTACCAGTCAACCCGTCTTGATATTGAAGTAAGTAATATGAAGATACTTAATGATGACATTGTGAAAGATAACCGCCATGTTTATTATAAAACACATTATTTAAGTGGTGCAGAGGCATCTTCGTATCAACTGAGTACTCGGTTTTTTCAACGAGACAATCAAGGGGTTTATCATAATCAGCACCGTTTACCTTTAAATGCTGATGAAACCGTATTTCTTGATGAAGTCTACGCGATTGATAATCTGCGAGTGTTTTTTATTGATAGTGAAATCATGGATGCGGATGTCTCTTCATTTAAAGTGATAGGTAATAACGTGTCAGTTGATAAAAATAATGTCTACTTTCGTGATAAGAAGGTAGAACACGCTGATCCCGCTAGCTTTAAAATTATGGGTTATGCGCAGTTTGTTGATGATAATCATCAGTTCACTATTCGTAATGGTCATATCGTTTGTTTATAAAATTGAATTAACGCGTTGTAGAGTCTATAAAGGCGTATGTTGCTCCTGATTAGTCGCTACATCAATTTACACAATATTGACTTTGGGCAACATGGCTAAAAGTTGTTGTGAATGGTATAAACCGAAACAGATAAATAACATGATGTTCATTAACTGAATCATCAAAATAAAGGACTTAAATGAAATTTTTATATTATACCGGCTTATTTTTATCGCTCATGTTTAGCGCAAATAGTTTTGCGCTTGAGCAACAATATCAACAGCCTATTGTAGATCTTATAAAAGCATTTAAAAACCACGATAAAGCGGCTATTTCCTCACATATTCGTTATCCGCTTTCGCGCACATATCCAGTGCCTGATATTAATAATGAAGCTGAGTTAGTTGAGCGTTTTGATGACGTGTTTGATGAGACGCTTATTAAACAGATTGTTGATTCAAATATCGATACTGACTGGGATAAAGTAGGTTGGCGCGGCATTATGCTAAATAGCGGTGTCGTTTGGGTAGATACGGATGGGAAAATCATCGGTATCAATTACCAAACAGCTAAAGAACAATTGCTGGCTAAAAATTTAATAGCAGCTGATAAGCAAGCGCTTCACCCAAGTATTAATGCTTTTGTAGAGCCTATTTTAGATTGGCAAACAGCTAAATACCGTATTCGCATTGATGACTTAGGTGATGGAAACTTCCGCTATGCGTCGTGGAGCAATGATAAAAAAACCAGCGATAAGCCAGATATAGTCTTACTAAAAGGTGAGATCGAATTTGAGGGCAGTGGCGGTAATCATAGTTACACATTTAAAAACGGCCGTTACAGCTACGTATTACAAGTTACAGTGATTGGCTGTGATACCTCACCACCAGGTTGGCTTGAAGTATATAAAGATGGTAAGCGTATTTTGTCTCAGGATATTATCAACACTGGAAGTTAAAAGTTAATTATCTTAGATGCAAAAAGGGGAGGGTTCTCCCCTTAAATATAGGGCGCTATTTTATTAAATACGCGCTTTAACAAACGCAGCAATTGCGTCGTCTTGGCAATGTGCGAAAAAGCACTCTTGAAAACGTGGTCCGCCAATCGCTTGTTTAATCAGCTCAGGATCAATAGCTTCAAGTGCGCTTAAGTAATCTTTAGCAACATCCACTTTTAGTTGATTTAAAATACCTGCATTTGTTACTTGTGACTCTTTACGTTCTGCTGGATACCCTTGGCCTTTTTCGCCGGTAAATGCTTTTTCAAATATATATTTAATATTTAACTCAGCGCCCCAGCCAAAGCCTTTTGCATAGGGTAAAGCGAGTGCATTACCATTGTTTATTTGTGCAAATAGGTAAGCATCTGATGGATCAATACAATAACCACAGCTCACACCAGGAAACGCATTGCTCGCCATGAGTGCGCCTTGACCTGTGCCACAACCGGTCACTACAAAATCTACCGCTTTAGAGTTGAGCAGTAAGCTTGCGATAATTCCTAGGTGAATATAGGTTAGTCGATGATCGTTATCGCCATCCATACCCACATTAAATACTTGGTGATTTTGTGCATTAGCAACAGTGTTAAGCTGTTCAAGTACTATTGGGTTTTTTGCCGCTTGACTGAATTCGTTCATTAATGCGATTTTCATTTGACTCTACCAATTTTGTTAACGTTGAGTTGATTCTACATACCAATGCTACCGGTGGCAAATGTTGTTATCTATTAAATATTAGTATTTGTGTAAGTTGCTAGAGGTTAGGAAGTACCATAGGAGCTTTGAGTTTAACTTCAGTATGAAAGCAGCTATTTGAGTTTAAAAATAAAAAACCGCCTGCTCAGGCGGTTTTGTAGTTACCTAGCGTTTTTGATTAATGGCCTTTTTCAAACTCATCAACTTCACGCTCAGCTTCTTCTTTCGATTTACCGTATGCTTGTTGAATTTTACCAACCAGCTCTTTACGGCTACCTTCAATTTTATCTAAATCACCGTCAGTAAGATCGCCCCATTTACGTTGCGCTTTACCTTTAAGTTCTTTCCAATTACCTTCGATACGATCACTGTTCATAATTCGCTCCTTATAATGTCGGTTTGTGAATTTACTTTCAGTTATAAAGTAGCAAGGCTTGTACCAAAATTAAATTATAACTTTATTATTAATAATCAATTGGTTAATGTTTTTATTATTTAGAGATGAGTTTTTAATAGATTATAAGCTAAAAAATCTACGCAACGGTCTGTAATTATTGCAAACACTCAATAATCACCGATTTTATGAATCTGATTTACTGCAGTTTTTTGTTACAATATCGGCAATGCAATTTAGGATAAATAGCTGTGCTGCCGGTTCAAGAAATATATCATCAACTCGTTACTACATTACAAAGTGATCCGATTACCTTACTACAAGCGCCGCCGGGTGCGGGTAAGTCAACATGGTTACCATTGCAGTTGATGCGCGACGGGCACTTTAAGCACATTGTCATGCTTGAGCCGCGTCGCTTAGCTGCACGTAATATTGCCAACTATTTAGCACAGTGCCAAAACGAAACCGTAGGGCAAAGCGTTGGTTTACGTATCAGGCAGGAAACCAAAGTCAGTGTTAATACCCGCCTTGAAATTGTTACCGAGGGCATGCTCACGCGTATGCTACAAAACGACCCAGAGCTCAGTGGCGTTGACCTACTGATATTTGATGAATTTCATGAGCGCTCTATTGCGGCCGATACCGCATTAGCGTTTGCATTAGAATCTCAAGCTGCACTGCGTGATGATTTAACGATTTTATTGATGTCGGCAACCCTTGATAGCGAACGCTATCAGCAGTTTTTTGATTGTTCAATTATTAGTTCCCACGGGCGTAGCTTTCCCATCGATGAAATTTACATACCCATTAAAGATGAAAGCCGCTGGCTTGACGCTATGGCCAGTATTATCAAACAAGCTTTAGTTGAACAAACAGGCAGTGCGTTAGTTTTTTTGCCCGGTCAATATGAGATCAACCGCGTACAACAAGCGCTGTCAGATTTGCCTGCAAATTGCCATGTAGTTACTCTGTTTGGTGAACAAGATAAAGCATCTCAACAAGCTGCAATTGCCCCTGCGGCAAAAGGTACTCGTAAAGTGGTGCTGACCACCAATGTTGCCGAAACTAGCTTAACCATTGAAGGTATTCGTATTGTGGTTGATAGTGGCAAGCGCCGCGCTGCTAGTTTTAATTTAAAAACTGGCGTTACTGAACTCACCACACAAAGTATTTCTCGCTCATCGGCAATTCAACGAGCTGGGCGGGCTGGGCGTATTGAGCCCGGTGTAGTTTATAGGCTTGGTTCAAAACAAACCTTTGAGCGGCGTAATAGCCATGATGCGCCAGAAATTTTAAGTGCTGATATTAGCCAATTATTATTGGAGGCAAAATTCTGGGGCGCGGAGTTAACTGATCTAAGCTTGTTAGATAGTCCAACAGCACAACAAATACAGCAAGCAACAAAATTACTGCAAATGTTAGAGGCGCTCGATAATAACAATAAATTGACCCCCCTCGGTACACGTATGCTAAGTTTTGGCGCGGATATTCGCCTAGCGCACATGCTAATTAAAGCGCAGCAACTCGAACCTCAGATGCCAGGTATTTATACATTAGCGGCGTATTTAATTGCGTTATTAGAGAGTCGGATTAGCCATGCCGCAGATTTAAGCTTAGCATTACACAGCCAACATGCTCGGCCACATCCTGTATTTAAACAGCAACTGAAATTTTGGTTAAAGCGATTAAAGCTAACTGAAGTACGCGAACTACAAACCACTTATTTGGCTTTGCTGGTGGCGTTTGCTTTTCCAGATCGATTAGCTAAAAAGCGTGGCAATGGTTACTTGCTTACCAATGGCGCAGGTGCTGAGCTAAACAACGAGCATTGGCATAACGAGGACTACCTTGCAATTGCTTCAATGGGAGGCCAAAAAGGCAGTCGTATTTTTGCAGCTGTTGCGTTTACTCCTGCAGAGATTGAGGATGAACTGACACATTTATTTACTGCACAAACGCGCTGTGAATTTGACGAAAAAACAGGGCGCTTTATTCATCAAGATGAAGTCAAACTAGGGGCAATTACAGTTACTAGCCAACCGAGTAAACATCCGCTTGATAAAAGTGAGCGGGCGAAAGCGTGGTTAACTTTATTTCAAAAACAAGGCTTTGAATTATTTAATGAGCAAAGCGACAGTGAGCAGTTACTTATTCGTATGTGTTTAGCCAGTAATTTAATGCCGGAGCAATTTCCTGTCATCACTAAACAAAGCTTAATCGATGACGCACAGCTTTGGTTAGGTGCTTTTCTGGAAGATATAAAAACCCTCGAACAGTTGAAAAAGTTTAACTACTTTAATGCCTTGCAAAGTTGTTTTAATTGGCAACAACAAAATGCGTTAAATGATTTATTCCCGCTAAGAGTGTCAGTTCCAAGTGGCTCAAATATTCGTATTGAATATCAACTCGACGGCCCCGCAAAACTCAGTGTTCTTATGCAAGAAGTGTACGGCATGATCAGTACGCCAATATTAGCGCAAGGCAAGTTACCCTTATTAATGGAACTACTCTCACCAGCAAGACGACCTTTACAACTAACACAAGATCTTGCTGGCTTTTGGCAAACCAGCTATCGGGAGGTGCAAAAAGAAATGAAAGGTCGTTATCCAAAACACTTTTGGCCTGATAACCCCGCCACCAGTGTGGCTACGAGTAAAGTTAAAAGTAAGATGTGAATGAGTTAGCAAGGACAAAGTTAGCAAGAGTAAAATTGACTATTAAGCAGTGTTTTATAGTTTAAAAAAAAGGTAAATTAAATACTTATTGACTGCATAAACAAGGAGTTATTTAATGCCACATTTTATCATCGATTGCTCGCAGAGTATCTTGGCCTATCATGATGAAGATACTATTAATGAGCAAATTTACCATACTGCAAACGCGTCGGATTTGTTCGCTGAGCATGAAATTAAAGTCAGAGTAAACCCGTATAATCGTTATTTAGTGGGTAATAAACAGCACGAATTTATTCATGTTTTTGGATATATAATGGAGGGGCGAACGACTGAGCAAAAAGCTGAATTATCAAAAGCGATAGTGACTAAACTTACTCAGATGTTCCCACATATCGACAATATTGCAATGAATGTCAGTGACTTTGAAAAGGCAACATATTGTAATAAAAGCCAGCTTTAAGCAGAACATAGTGAGCGATGCTTCGACAGTGCAGATTGTTTTTTGAAAATCATTTATGGCAAAGTTGAACAGTGATTTTGTGCTTGAGGCAAAATAACTTGATAGAAAAAAGGACTCACCATGAAAAATATAATTGTTGTTTTATGTTTATTTATAAGCACATTAACGTGGTCTCAGACGCTAAGGGTTGTTGATGTATCAACAGAAATCGCCCCTGCGACTAGCTGGTTAGAAGTTGTTGATAGTGGTAAATACGCAAACAGTTGGCAGCAGGCTGGGGCGTTTTTTCAAAAAAATGTACCGCAAGCGCTTTGGGTATCTAAGTTAGAGCAAGTTCGTACGCCGCTAGGTTCTGTTACATCTCGCGAAGGTATCAGTCGTCAAGTGTTAACCTCAATACCGCAACTGCCCGACGGTGATTATGTGATTTTAGAGTTTCAAACTGATTTTGAAAATAAAGCACAGTCGATTGAAACCGTGACATTAAAAAAATCTGCTGAGCAATGGCAAGTGATTGGTTATTTTATCCAGTGAATTAACCTATTATTACTACAGCTGTATTTTTTAACGAAATAAAAAATATAAAATAATTATTAAAAATTGGAGTTTACAAAAATAAAATAATGATAATGACATTTATTGTTGCTGATGTTGCATTAATTTACTTTAGTTGTGGATTGTTGTGCTCTACTAG
>NZ_JACJDM010000074.1:14539-18245 GCF_014163545.1 Pseudoalteromonas sp. SR45-6 | reverse complement strand
AAGCAGAAGAAGAGGCTTTAAAGAAAGCTGAAGACGACCGTAAACGCGAAGAGTTAGCTGCTAAAAAACGTGCAGAAGCTGCTGAAGAGGCACGTCAAAAAGCGTTACAAGAGCAAATGCTGCAAGAGCAACTAGCTACAGAGCAAGCTGCACGTAATAAAATACGTCAGCAACAGGTAGGCACTGAGGTTGATAAATATAAAGCATTAATTATGGCGCGTATTCAGCAAAATTTATTAATTGATGAAAAGATGAAAAATCAACAATGCCGTGTGAATATTCGCTTAGGTTTTAATGGTCTGGTCACACAAGTTACATCTTTAGGTGGTGATAAGTTAGTATGTGAAGCGGCGCTTAGAGCTGTTCGTATGGCTGATACACTGCCAGTTTCTAAAGATAAAGATGTGTTTGAGCAATTAAAAAATATTAACTTAACAATTAAGCCACAATTTTAAAGGAATGGTATGTTCAACAAGTTGAAAACAGTTTGTTTAATTTTCGTTTTAGGCTTTACCTGTGTTGCAAATGCGGCACTTGAAATAGTCATAACCGAAGGCATTGATGGCGCGCGACCTATTGCGATCGTGCCATTTAAGTATAAAGGTGTGGGGCCAATTCCACAAAAGCTCAGTGATGTGATTGCTGCGGATTTAATGCGTAGCGGTAAATTTAAACCCATTGACGTTAATGCCATGCCACAGTTACCTAGTAAAGACGCAGACGTAGACTATGGCGCTTGGGTAAATAAAGGTGTTGAAGCGATTTTAGTTGGTGAAGTCGAACAACAAACTGATGGCCGTTACTTAGTACGCTATGAGCTTATTGATGTTATCCGAGGCCAAATCACTGGTGGTGAAACGCAAATGATGAGTAACGGAAAACTTATTAAAAACCAAGATCATATTCAAGAAGCACGCGAAAGTGTGATCAGTGATACCGGTTTTAGACGTTATGCACACCGCATCAGTGATGTTATTTATGAAAAACTCACCGGTGAGCGCGGCGCATTTTTAACTAAAATTGCTTATGTGATTGTACGTGATGATGAACCAAAGCCTTACCAGTTAGTAGTTGCAGATTATGATGGTTTCAATGAGCAGGTTTTATTACGCTCGCAAGAGCCGCTTATGTCACCAGCATGGTCACCAGATGGCACTAAACTAGCGTATGTAACCTTTGAAAATCGTCAAAGCCAAATTTATATCCAAGATTTATACACTGGTAAGCGTGAACTCATAACAAGTCACCAAGGTATTAATGGTGCGCCACAATTCTCACCCGATGGTAAAAAACTACTATTGGTGCTATCAAAAGACAGAAACGGCGCTACAGAAGTGTATATGCTAGACTTAGCAACGCGTAAAGAAACCCGATTGACTAACCACCGTAGTATAGATACTGAACCGTCTTGGCATCCGAATGGTCAAGATATAGTGTTTACTTCTGAAAGGGGTGGTAATGCTCAGATTTATAAGTTAAATTTACAAACAGGTAGGTCACAACGAATGACCTTTGATGGTGATATGAATCTAGCTGGTTCTATTACCCCTGACGGCAAAGAATTAGTGATGGTTAACCGTACCAACGGGCAGTACCATCTTGCTAAGAAAGAGCTGGCTACAGGCGCATTTCAAGTGTTAACACGAACGCGCCTAGATGAGTCACCGAGCGTAGCACCAAATGGTTCGATGATCATCTATAGCACGCTACATAATAATAAGCAGGTACTAGCGCTAGTATCAATGGACGGTCGCTTTAAAGCACGGTTACCTGTGCTAAATGGACAAGTAAAGGCACCCGCGTGGTCGCCTTATTTACAGTAATTTTTGCTGGTTTACTCAATATAGGAATCTACTCAATGCAACTTAATAAAATACTTAAAGGCCTGCTAATTGCTGTGCCAGTTATGACACTAGCAGCTTGTAGCTCATCTTCGGATATCGATGAAGGTGCAGCTAATCAATCAAATCAAGCGACTGTTGAGCAAACAACTGATAATGACACTGTCGAAGTTGCGACATTAACGCCAGAGCAGCAAGCACAAGAAGAACTTCGTCAGAAGTATGACGAATTGCGTCAAGAACAAGTGATTTACTTTGGTTTTGATACTGCGACTATTCAAGGTCAGTATGGCGAATTACTTCGTGCACATGCTGAGTTTTTAGTTAAAAACCCATCTGTTAAAGTATTAATTGAAGGTCATGCTGATGAGCGTGGCACTCCTGAGTACAATATTGCACTGGGTGAGCACCGTGGCCAAGCAGTTGAAAAATATCTACAAAGTTTAGGTGTTTCTGCAAGCCAAATGTCAGTAGTGAGCTACGGTGAAGAAAAGCCGATGGTTAAATCACGTACTGAATCTGCTTTCGCTAAAAACCGCCGTGCGGTACTAGTTTACTAAATTAGAGACATTATGAAGCCGAAAATTATTTTGGCAGCCATGATATTGAGCGGGAGCACCCATGTTTGGGCTGCTCCCGCTCCTGTTTCAGAAGCTGCGAGTTCACAATCGAGTATAGAAAAACGCCTTGCTGCCCTTGAAAGTATGATGCAGTCGAGAAATTTATTACAAGTTGAGTTACAGCAACAGTTAAATAGACTGCAAGATGAAGTGAGCCAGGTTCGCGGGATCACTGAAGAGCAGACCTATAAGCTTGAAAAAGTACTGCAACGTCAACGTGAGCTGTATCAAGAAATTGAAAATCGCGTTAGCCAAGCTTACTCGCAACCTAGTGCAGAGCAACACGCAGAGCCTGTTGCATCGCAAGCTATTAGTTCTGATCTGTCTGAGAATGAGGCATACGAGCGTGCAGTGGCATTAATCATGAAGGACAAGCGCTATGATCAGGCAATTCCAGAGTTTCAAACGTTTTTAACAACGTATCCAAATTCTGTGTATGCGTCTAACGCTCATTATTGGTTAGGACAATTATTAACAATTAAAAATGATCCAGTAAAAGCATCGGAACATTTTAAAGTTGTTGTAAATGAATTTCCAAATTCAAATAAGCGTCCAGATGCCATGTTAAAGCTTGGTACTTTATTACAAGAGCAAGGTTTAGCCGAACAAGCGTCAAAAACCTTTAATGATTTACTTAACCAATACCCAAGTACAACTGCTGCAAAATTGGCCACTGATCGCCTTTCAAAAATGTAGAATCAGTTTGATTAGACTGCTTTTTGTCATAAGCGGTCTAAAATTGGTCAACTAGACATAAAAACTTAAAAAAAGAGACATTTTCTGTTGCACTCATTTTTTAAATAAGTATTATAAGCGCCCGCAGCAAACGAATGGTTCAACCACTCGAATTGCGACAAAAAGAGCGGGTCATTAGCTCAGTTGGTAGAGCAGTGGACTTTTAATCCATTGGTCGATGGTTCAAGTCCATCATGACCCACCATTCATTATTTAATAATAGAATGGTCTTTATCGGCGGATTTACGTATTAATGTTTTGTTGCATTTTGTTGCAGCAGCAGAGCGGGTCATTAGCTCAGTTGGTAGAGCAGTGGACTTTTAATCCATTGGTCGATGGTTCAAGTCCATCATGACCCACCATTCTTTATTCGTTGAATAGTAGAGTGGTTTATAATCGGCGGATCTACGCAGCGTGCTTAGGCACATCAGAGCGGGTCATTAGCTCAGTTGGTAGAGCAGTGGACTTTTAATCCATTGGTCGATGGTTCAAGTCCATCATGACCCACCA
>NZ_JACJDM010000074.1:0-14439 GCF_014163545.1 Pseudoalteromonas sp. SR45-6 | reverse complement strand
CGGCGGATCTACGCAGCGTGCTTAGGCACATCAGAGCGGGTCATTAGCTCAGTTGGTAGAGCAGTGGACTTTTAATCCATTGGTCGATGGTTCAAGTCCATCATGACCCACCATTCTTTATTCGTAGAATAGTAGAGTGGTTATAATCGGCGGATTTACGCAGCGTGCTTAGGCACATCAGAGCGGGTCATTAGCTCAGTTGGTAGAGCAGTGGACTTTTAATCCATTGGTCGATGGTTCAAGTCCATCATGACCCACCATTCTGGTTTATTCAATTTCAGTTTATCTGACTCCCAGTTAGTAAATTCATATCGCTTCATATAAAAAGCAAAAAACACTTACATAATCATCGTCAAGCTAAATATAATTGCGTTAATCAAATTGCTTTGCTCACCATTACTGTTATTTAGTTTTATATTCTCGTATAATCCGCCCCATAATTGCACTGTAGATTAAGTGGTCGAGAAATGAATTTAGCTCAAACTATTATGCCTGAAGGTTATATCTTTCCTCCTAAACCAGCTCCATTGAATAATGATGAGCAGGCGCAATACAAAGCACGTATCAAACAATTATTGATTGATAAAAATGCCGTATTGGTTGCCCATTATTATACTGATCCTGAAATTCAAGCGCTTGCAGAAGAAACCGGTGGTTGTGTTGCTGATTCGCTAGAAATGGCTCGCTTTGGTGCTAAGCACGATGCCGACATGATTATCGTTGCCGGTGTACGTTTTATGGGTGAAACAGCAAAAATACTGACACCGAATAAAACCGTGGTTATGCCAACACTAGAAGCAACCTGTTCGCTTGATATTGGTTGCCCAATTGATGAGTTCTCTGCGTTTTGTGATCAGCACCCTGATCGTAAAGTAGTTGTATACGCAAATACATCAACTGCCGTTAAAGCTCGCGCTGATTGGATTGTTACCTCATCGTGTGCCCTTGAGATTGTTGAGCACCTAGATGAAATGGGTGAAAAAATCATTTGGGGCCCAGATAAACATTTAGGTGCCTATATTCAAAAGAATACTGGCGCTGATATGATCATGTGGAATGGCGCATGTATCGTGCATGACGAATTTAAAACCAAAGCGTTAAAAGACATGAAAGCGCTGTACCCTGATGCTGGCGTTTTGGTTCATCCAGAATCACCAGCAGAGATTGTAGCGTTAGCTGATGCAGTAGGTTCAACCAGTCAATTGATCAAAGCGGCACAAACGATGAACAATCAAAAGTTTATTGTAGCTACAGATCGCGGCATTTTTTATAAAATGCAGCAGTTATGCCCAGATAAAGAATTTGTTGCCGCCCCAACGGCTGGCGAAGGCGCAACCTGTAAGAGTTGTGCGCACTGCCCGTGGATGGCAATGAACGGCCTCAAAGCGATTGAGGAAGCGTTATTAGATGCAACTGGCAAAGAAGTGTTTGTAGATATGGACCTTCGTGAAGGCGCACTCAAGTCGCTTAATCGGATGCTCGACTTCTCAGCGTCACTCCAACGCTAAACTAGGCTATAAAGATAAGGCCGCTGGTATTGCTATCAGCGGCCTTTTTTGTTTGTTTACTAGGCAGTTAACAGGCAAAAGGGAAAAACACCTTGCACCGCCGCGCGCTATTTCATACTATTACGCCGCGTTATACATTAACGCCTGCGGTGAGGTGGCTGAGTGGCTGAAGGCGCACGCCTGGAAAGTGTGTTTAGGTTAATCCCTAACGAGGGTTCGAATCCCTCCCTCACCGCCATTATTTAATATTAAGACGTCTCATGACGTCTTTTTTGTGCCTTCAGTAAAGTTAAATCAATATGTTAGCGTCTTTTCGGGTCCTATGGCATCCCATCCAAGCGCAGAGTTTTAGTATACCTTCTGGTATCCCAGCTAAAATGTGCCATACTCAGGTATACTATAAATAGTTAAAGTGTGACCTAATGGCAAGAAGTGTAAAGCAACTTACTGATACTGAAATTAAAAAGTCCAAACCAAAAGAAAAAGACTATGTTCTTTCTGATGGTAATGGGCTGCAATTAAGGGTGCGCAGTACAGGCGCTAAAACGTGGAACTTTAATTATTATCATCCAATTATTAAAAGTAAGCGTATTAACATGGGGCTTGGTAAGTACCCTGATATTTCTATTGTTAATGCTAGGAAGCTCGCGCAGGAAGCTCGAGAACTAGTTGCTTTAGGCACTGATCCTAAAGAATGCCGAGATGCAACCCTTGCTCACAAACGAGCAGAGGAAGAGTTAACACTCAATAAAGTAGCTTTAGAGTGGTTTGAAGTGAAAAAGCCAGATTTTACCAAAGCCCATGGTGAAGATATTTGGCGTTCGTTAAATAATCATATTTTGCCCATAATAGGTAAATACCCCATAGGTAAAATCACAGCACCACAAGTAATCAAAATATTAAGGCCTATTGAAGCAAAAGGGACTTTAGAAACTGTTAAACGATTGAGCCAACGTTTAAATCAGGTTATGACATACGCAGTTAATAGTGGCTATATTCAAGCTAACCCGCTTGCTGGAATAAAAGAAACATTTAAAAAGCCACAAAAGCAAAACATGCCTTCGTTAAAACCAGAAGAGCTGCCTGAATTGATGCAAACGCTTGCAACGGCGTCAATTAAACGAGTAACTCGCTTTTTGATTGAATGGCAGTTACATACCCTCACTCGCCCTGGTGAAGCAGCCGGTACGCGTTGGGATGAAGTTGATTTTGAGAATAAACTTTGGATTATCCCAGCTGAACGTATGAAAAAGCGCAGAGAGCATGCCATTCCTTTATCAAATCAAGCTATAGAGTTATTAGAAGCAATAAAACCAATTTCAGGACACAGAGATTTTGTTTTTCCGTCAGACAGAAACCCCAGAAATCATATCAACAATGAAACAGCTAATATGGCTCTAAAACGCATGGGGTTTGAAGGCCGTCTAGTAAGCCATGGCTTGCGCTCGCTTGGTAGCACCATATTAAATGAGCATGAATTTAATCCAGATATAATAGAAGCTGCACTTGCGCATGTAGATAAAAACCAAGTTCGCTCTGCTTATAATAGAGCTGAATACATAGAAAAACGCAGAGAGCTAATGAATTGGTGGAGCGACCATATAGACAAAGCATCTCTAGGGTCTTTATCTGTATCGTTTACAAAGCATCTATCGAAGGTAGGTTAATAGACATAACTCATTTAGCTAAACAACAGTTGTTTCTCGAAATTTAACTGATGTTAGTTGGCACACGGTTTGTAATTTATTGCTAGACATAATTTTTATCGCGACATAGACTGAGTTTAGAAAAAGGATTTTACAAGGACGTTCATAGATGAACACTTTATTTATACCCCCTAAAAATGTAATAACTGCAGAGCAACCTGCTCGTTTTAAAAGTGTATTAGCTCACAAATCAACATATTCAGTGTTTTGCCCTTATTCATAATTATTAATTAATTTTAATGATGGGCTTATTCATGCCTGAAAACATCATAATTTATAAAGGAATAATACGATGTTTATACAAAACCTCAACAAAGCTCAGCAAGAAATACTTCTTAAGTTAGCAAATGATTTAATGATCTCTGATGGTGTTATAGATCAAAGCGAAGAAGAATTGATTAGCTTTATTAAATCTCAGTGTACCGAAGGTGTATCTGAATTAGAAATTTTCAATTTAAGTGAAATCAAAGATGTCTTTGACAGTAAAAAAGCCAAAGTCTCGATGTTACTTGAGCTTATTGGACTAGCTCACGCTGATGGTGATTACGGTCAAGAAGAAAAGGTTTTTATCAATGAAATAGCTTCAGTACTAAACATAAATGAAGCTAATTTAAATGAATTGGAAAATTGGGTTAGACGTCAACTCGATTTGGTGAACGACTCAGTTATGCTCATGGAGGAATAATTATGCCATTACCTTTACTTTTCGTTGGGGCTGCAGTTGCTCTTGGTGGTTATGGAGTTAAAAAAGGGCTAGATGCTAAGTCTGACTATGATGAAGCTGATAGCATTAATAAGAGAGCTAGAAATATATTTGATGATGCAGAAAGTTCTTTAAACTCAAAGCGTGAACAAGCAAATAGTTCAATGTTGGCTTTAGGAAGGACAAAATTCGATATATATGAGAATTCGCTATTAAGTTTCGTTAAAAGCTTTAGTCAAATTAAAAATATTAACTTTAATGACAGTGATATAAAAGGTCTAGAGTCATTACCGGGTGTGGATAAAGCTGATTTAGAAAGTTTAAGCAGTTCAGTATTATCAACTCATGATGTTTTGTCAGGAGGTGTTACAGCTCTTGGTACTGGTGGATTAGCTGGTTTGGCTGCATATGGTGGGGTTGGTTTCTTAGGCACTGCATCAACAGGTACTGCAATAGGGTCGTTAACCGGTGTAGCAGCTACTAATGCTACTTTAGCTTGGTTAGGTGGTGGTTCATTAGCTGCAGGTGGCTACGGTATGGCAGGTGGTGCTGTTGTACTGGGTGGCTTAGTTGCTGGTCCGGTATTAGCTGTTGGCGGTATGATGCTCGCTTCTAAAGCTGAAAGCGCAAAAATTGATGCTTATTCAAACCGTGATAAAGCGCTACTAGCGGCTGAACAGATGAAAACAGCTGAAGTAGTAACTGAAGGTATTCATCGTCGTTTTGAAGAAGTTAATGATGTACTCCTACGATTAAATAACTTCTTTACGCCTATGCTAAAAGAGTTTTGTGCCCTAGTAGAGCGAAATATTGATTATTCAAGTTACGCAGACAATGATAAAAAACTAGTTTTTAAGGTAGCTGCAACAGCAAAAAGTATAAAGAACTTACTTGAAGTTGTAATAATTAACGAAGATGGCAGCTTAACAAGTCAGTCAAACAATATTGCAAGCTTTGGAACGGCTCTTATTGAAGGACAGCATCCAGATCTAGCAAGTTTAGAATCAAACATTGAACACGTTGATTTAAAGAAAGAGCCTGAGCCTAAAAAGGATTTAGAGCACTATATCCGTGAGGTAAGTAGTCATATTGATGATCAAAAGTGGGTATATGCTTTATCACACGGTAAAAAGCTTAGAGATAAAACCGCAGCAGCTGTAAAATCGTATGCTCATGAAGACTATGAAGTTGATAGTGATTATAAGAGTGAGCCTTATGGTTTATTAGTGCTTATTGATACAACTCTTTTTGGTAGTGCCAAAGATGGTTTTTTCATAACTGACACGCATATTTATGGCAAGCCTTCTTACAATGATCGATTTAGCATTGAGATTAAGAAAATTAAATCAATAAGGGTTGATGAAGATGACAGAGAGTTGGCCATAAATGGTGACTATTATGGCTATACACATACTGAAATTACTCCAGCGATAAAATTGATTGTGAACGCAATTAAAAAATATTTAGAGCAATTCAAGTAAGCTACTATGAGAGGGGGGGTATAAACCTCCCCCAAATCTTTTTAAATACATTATCAATTAATAAGCTGCTTATGGACAATACAAACTCTTCAGCGTCTATTTTGGGTGGGATTTACTCTCAACATTTAACGCAAGAAATAACAGAGCGAACATATCGGATATTTGATGATGCAAATCAGCTATCTCAGTTTGCATCTAAATGGAAAAATGTAGCTGCTGATAAGTCTCAAGGTCATATGTTTGAGCAGTTAGAGACATTAAAATTTAACTTTGATGCCTTAAAAAAAGATAGCGACTTATATGCTAAAACCACTGCTAGTATGGGTTTACCTACAGATCCAGTTGACATTATAATTTCTAACGGTAAAAAAACGATTCGAGAGATACAGGCAAAGTCTTGTAACAGCGCTGCGAGAAGTGCATTTGCATTATCTCAAGAAAAATACGATGAAATGCTACGCTTGGCCCCAAGTGATCAACACAGCAAAATAGAAGAGTTATTAAAACAAAGAATAGAAAAAGGTACGCTCAAAGCAGAAGAGTATGAACAGACACTCCGGAATCTAAAAAAGTCATTACAGCATGACAATATTGCTTCAGACGGAACAACCTACCAAGAAGCACTAGATGCAACAAATAAAGAGCAAGCAGATAAAATTGCTAACAACTATAAATTCAAATCAGCTCTTACTGATATGCACAAATCAGGTATGAAGGCAGGAGCGGTAGGGGCAGGTTTAACCGGAGGGATATCTTTATTAACAGAAGGTTACTCAGTAATAAAAGGTGAGAAAGATATTGCAGAAGCCTCTATAAATACAATAATTAATAGTGCAAAGGGTTTTGCAACCGGTTATACCGTTACGGCGATCAGTAAAGGTATCACGCATTCTTCCTCTCATTTCCTAGGCGAGCAATTAGCTAAAAGTATCACGAGATCATCTGCGCCTGTTGCAATCGCTGTTGGAGTAGTTAATACAAGTAAGCACATAGTATCTTATTTAAAAGGTGATATAGAACTAGAAGAGTTAACCGATAATATAAGTCATACAGCTATAACGGGTACTTCATCTTTTTATTATGGTGCGTTAGGCCAGTTAGCGATTCCAATTCCTGTAGTTGGCGCCTTAGTAGGGGCGGGGGTTGGTTATTTTATCGGAAATATGATCCATCAATCTGGTTTAGTTGCTTTAGGTGATAGTGCAGTAGTTAAGGTATCTAAAGATCGCAGAGACCAAATACGCGCTATTTGTTTAGAAGCCATTCCGCAAATTCAAAAAAATAGAGCTGAGCTTCAAAGCTTACTTGATGAACACTTTGCAGAAAGAAAACATATATTTGACTCGACTTTTTTAGCTATGGATTTGGCGGTCAGTAACACAGAACCAGATCAGTATATAGATGCTTTAAATTCTTTAAATGAAAGATTTGACTGTGAGTTACCATTTCAAAACTTTGCCGAATTTGATCAATTAATGCAATCAGATCAGAGTTTTGATTTTTGATGGATTTCCCATGTACTAAATGCGGTAAATGCTGCTCAAACGTAAATTTATCACCTATTACTAGTTACCTGGATAGAGGTGATGGTACTTGTGAGCATTTTGATGATAATACCAAATATTGTAAAATATACGACAATAGGCCTGAAATTTGCCGAATAGAATTGCAGTTCAACAAATACTATAAAGAAAGATTCAGTTGGGACGAATTTATAGCAATAAACTTAGAAGTGTGTGAAAAGCTACCTGAAAAGTAAAAAAAAATAGGGAAATTAAATGGCTTTAACACAAATGCAAATTATTCAATCTCTTGGAGAGGCTATGACCTGGCTATAAAGGGAGTTAAGCTGGGATGTACCTCCAACTGAGTTGAGGCACTTAACCGGTAGAATAGGCGAGCTGTACGCCGCACTTATAACGAATGGGCGCATGGCAACGGAGGTTAATCAGGCGAGTATGGCATCAAGTGCATAGCATATAAGTTAAAAAGACCGCTAGGCTGCATAGAGGCGGTTATATAAGCTTTAAGTAACCCCGTAGTAATATAATAAAATCAGCCACTTATTAAGAAAGAAATTTACTATGTTTAATAAATCTCTTTCTTAGTATAGCTTGATACTAATCTAACAAAATAGCTTTTTGCATTAGCAGTTGGTTATTTTGATAAAATGGAACATCAGTATCACCCAATATTGTTGCTGGTATATTGGCTAGTTCAGTTAAATTATCCATTGGAACAATAACAACTTTTGCGCCATTTTCTGAAAGCATGGTTACTTTATCTTCAAAGTTAATTGCGCGTTCAATAGCACCACCAACAGATATGTTTCCAAGCACTGCAAGACCCGCTTTAAGGTTCCTTTTATATAATGCTGAAACTATAGAGATATAAACCGCAGAGCCAATACCAGACGATATAGAAGCTCCTAAGAGATTTGTTACCTGTATCGTAATATCAAAGTTTTTCAGCGAGTGTTGTTCACTTAAAATCGTTTTTTCATTACCTTTAATGTATTGGTAAGTGTTCTTAATATTTTCTTTAACTGCTGTATTACTTACACCAGTTATATTTAGCTTGCCTGAACCACCTACAGCAATAGCTTCAACCCTTACTAAGGCAACATTATCACCATCGCTAGTACTGGTATAACAAACGCCAGGAGGCAGTGGGGTATTCTCAATTAAATGAGATCCTTTTTCTTCAGGTAAACCAACAAAGTGTTCTTCTTGGGTTTCTTTATCAATATATGAAAAATTAGTGTCCCAAAATTCCATGCCACCAATGCGTTTTAATTGTTCTTTTACACGTCTACGCATTTCTAAAGCAATTACTAAGTACTCTCGAACATCATCTTTGGTGTATTTACCGTCAGGATGCATTAGTTTAATAAAGCCAGAAACTGTCTTTTTCACAGGTTTAGTATCACGGGTTTTTAAATGAGCACCAAGTGAGAAAAACTCCTCAATAGCATCGGTATAAGTAATTCGTCTGAATGATTTTAATACTTCTGAGAAATAATCAGTACTAAAACCAAAGTTGGCAGTAAAATGCTTAGGTGCAAACTTAATCATTTCCCACCCTGGTAAATAAAAATGAATACGATCAAGAAATGCAGTGTCATTATTTACTTCATCAGATAATGGGCTAAACAAATGAGATGTTTGTAATACCGTTTCTACTGGTTGGTTAATGTTACCGTTAAGTATTATAGAAGCACTTCCTGTTATTTCTCCACCAGCACCAGCACGAGAGAATGATCCTGATTCCATGTAATCTTTCATCAACGGAATAGCATCACGGTCTTTAAATATCTTATCCGTTGCTTCATCGAAGCAAATAGCATCCCACTGACCTACTGATCCCACTTTACCCGTTGAACCGTGAACGAATAGCTTCGCAATAGTGCCTTGCCCACCAGAAATAAGTACCGCATAAGGTGTTAATTCTTTATAAACAAATGACTTACCTGTTGAACGAGGACCAAGTTCAATAAAGTTAAAGTTAGATTCAACCATAGGTAATAAGCGCGAAAGCAATAACATTTTAACCCTGTCAGTTACACCTTCAGCCGTAGGTTCATAACCACAACTTCTCAGTAAAAGGTTTAGCCATTCTTCTTTATTAAACTCACTACGCTTATTAACTATTTTACTGTTATCAAATGTCGATAATTGAATAGGCTTTATGTTTGTTATTACAAATGGGTAGATATTGGAGCCAATCTTAATGTCTGGATCATATTCAACATCAATGATTGCCCAAATGCCACCCATCAATATCTTTTCATGATCTTTTACTAATTTATCGCTAATGTTGCCGTTTTTAATATTACTATTTTGTAATTTAGCCCAATAAATATCCTTTTTAGAATCTAGTTCAACAGATATTTTATCGATAATTTTATAACGACCTAATTCTCTAATTTTAGAGTGAATTAATGTGCTTTCTTCAGGATTTACGTAATGTTCAGAAAGGATTTTTTTAACATTATCCATTCCTTTTTTTATTTGTCCATCATCATCAGTTGAACATGAATTGGCTATCAAATATTCCAAAACAAATACGGGGACATTTGCCCCTACCTTTATAGAACCAACAAGATCTTTTTTAACTACTAAGCCGCGGAAATGCTCTAATAACTTTTCATCTAATTCATTTAATACTGGCATTTACTTATCCTTATGGGCTAAAACAAGCCACCTAAATCGCGGTCATTGTTTTTCTTTACAATAGCCTTGTCTAATTGTTCTTTGGTTAACGCATCAAGCAACTGAATTTCAATTTCATTATTACCATCAAACGTATATTCTTTGTTGATTGTTTCCCCTTGCTTAAGGGTGAAAACATCACTCTTACCAATTTGTTCCTTTCCAAAAAACTTAACTAAATAAACTTTTCGTTCCATTTCAAAAATATTATCTTCTGATTTATCGGCTTGAATTTTTAATAAATATAACTCGCCAGATACATTTTTAAGATCCGCTTTGTTTGTAAACTTAGCGTTAAGTGAACCACCAGTTTCTGCTGTTCTCTCCCAACAAAAATAAGGTGTTATTAATTCTTGGGGTGCAGCTCCACCATGAGCAAAACCATAAACGCTTGGTGTTTTAAATGGATTCATTGTTCTTGAGAAATAATGGTAATTAAACTCTTCATATTGCTTTTCAATTTCAACATATGAGGTAGCTGAATGCTGCTTATCTACTGTACGTATATAACGTTCAGCAACATAGCTTTGACCATTTAATGTAGGTGTTATTTTGTCTGCATCAGTTAACATGCCAGTTAAAACAAAACCATGATCTGTAATTAAAAATACTTTTTGATAACCACTATTTAGCAATACAGCTATTTGTTGAGCAAAATAATCAACACTTTCAGGGAAGTACTTTAAGGCTTTGTTGTTAAGCTTATCACCCATATCATCAATATCTTTATAGGTACAAATAAGATACTGACCAGAACGAGCTTCAGAGTTAACTTCGTCTAACCTAACATAATCAATTTCAGTGCTTGGGTTTTGCTTAGTAAGGTATTTTTCACGCTTACTTTGTACTTTATCTACCATGCCATTAGCCATGTAGATTCGGCTCATGTTGTTTACCGTTAATGAAGGTAAATCAGCCATAATAATTTCATTGGTAAATTTAAAGTTATCACTTACCTTTTTAGACACTTCACAAGCAAGTTCATAAGCAACACCATCACCGACAATGATTGCCGTTTTTTGGCTGTTCTCATCAATAATACGTTGCAATATACCTGTCTGATTCTCTTGGTAGCCTTCAATATATTTAAACCACTTATCAAAAAACACATCGACTAAGTGCTTATAATAATCTTGATAAGGTGCAAGTATTTCAGGGTTATTTAAAAACTCGGTATATAAATTTCTGATAGCGGTATCAAGCTTATGGAAATGCTTGGTATAAAACTCAATACACTGTTCTCTATTACTTAAATAACCAATATTTTTATCATCAAACTCTAGCAATACTTTAATATCAGCCCAAAAGGTTGTGTTTAATGATTGTGCCTGTTTAGACTGATCACGTTGGCTAATTTTAGCCAAGTAATTAGGCAATACCGCCTTATTGTTAATATCTTTGCCAATAGCTTTTAACCACTGTTCATCAATCAATTTGAAAGGATGGTTTACATTGATGTTCCAAATATCTTGATTGCTATTTAAAATACTAGCGTTGCTATTTTTGCTTAAGTAGTTGGTGAGGTATTTATCAAATGAGCCGTCATGTTCTTTAGAGTTTAGCCATTGAACATAAACAGACTCTAAAACGGGATCGCAATCATTACAGGATAATCCATCAAACATTTTAGCTACAATTTCATCAGCTAATGTTTGTGGGGGTTTAACTATGTATTCTTGTCCAAGTAGTTCATTCACTTTTTGGTAAAAGGTTGTTAGTAGCTGGTCATCATATTTTTTATTGAAAAGAACGGGATCATGAATGAAAGGTAATAGTTCTATTTTTAAATCAAATATTTCTGATGAGCCTTTATGGCATAAGTCCATCCAATACGTTAAGTCTTTGCCAATACTTACTTTAGCGGCAGTAATCAATTCATCTTTTGGTAAATTGATATTTAAGTTTAATGCTTTATGCACTTTAGCTTTTATATAATTTTCTAAGTGACGAATATCTAAACAGCCATTTACTTCGCAATACTCACGAATGTACTTTAAATCACCTTTAGCTAAGTTTGTATAAATTACATGTTTGGTGGCTGATGGTTGCTCTTTTTCAATTAAATATTTAACATGCAGCTCTTCAATTTCTGAATTTGCCTGATGAACATTAAAGGTTTTATTTAATATATCTAATATAAACTCAGCATCCGTATGCTCATCAATAAATACAGCGACAACGTTTTTACTAAAAATCTTTTCGAGATCTTCTTTTAACCATAAATCAATCATAATGAGTTCCGTCTACCAATCTGCATTTAAGTATTTTTTTAGTTGCCCTGCACTTAGAACATCATAAGCAAGCATCTTCTTTTTCTGTAGTGGTGCAATATTTTTACCAACACCATCATCAAGAATTGGGTTATAGCCATCTTCGAGTAACTCATCAATCTTGATTTTGAATGTTTCAATTTCTTTTAACTGTTTAAAAATTTTATCTTTTTCATTTTGAGCATCAACTGACTCATTATTGGCTAAATCACTTTGACGATTTATTAGAGCACGTTCTCTATGTTCAATGTAAACAGAACGAATCCGCAGTAAATTATCACGACTCCATTTATAAATAGATATATAACAATCAAAGCCACCTTCTTTTCCACTCGATAAATGCCAAATGAAAGGGGTTTTGGGTAAGTACATAAAAAGATTTAGATGCTCGGTTAAGCTTGCAAATAATTGATTGTATAAATAGGTATTTAATGGTTGACCAATAACACTATCAAAACTCGAATATTGTGCTAAAGAAAAACCTTTTTCCCTGAATTTTTCTTCAACTCTATCTAAAAGTATTTTTTCTCCTGAGTTAGCTACTAATGGAATAATACCGTCTTCATCCTCAAATAATAACTCTCTAATCAAATCGACTAAAAACTCTAATGCTATTTTATTCATTCTTTGTTTAGGCGTAATTTTACTAGTTTTAAACCAATACCAAATATTAATTGGGTTGATTTTATTTTTAATACAGAAATCTTCCAAGTCGTTATTGCTTTGGTATAAAGTTGGAAAGCCACCTTCAATTTTAGCTCTTTCCTCATCAGAAAATGTTCTAATATCTAGTGTTTCTATAAATTCAAAAGCATCAATCAATGGAAATTGTTTATTTTCACAATATTCTTCCAAATAGGCTTTTTTTGCTATTTCACACACAGGTAATATACCAATACTTTCACCTTCTTTTGCTTTAACCATTGCTATATCAGCATCAGTTAACGAGAATATATCAAAAGCTTTCTCATTAAGAATTGCTTCCGAGATGAATATTTGAGTATGTAAGAAATTCTCCATATTTAAGAAATCACAAAGAGACTCTTTAAAGTTACTTCCATTTATTAAAGGAGATTTAGAAAAGTTATTTTCAACAAGGCTATATTTTGCCAAATACTTCATAATTTCAATATTTGTTGCAGCTATCCTTGAAATTATCTTTTTAGATTTTTTCGATTCAATAAAGGGGATTCTTTTAATATCCCCTATTTGAGTATGAACAGTTGAGTTTAAACAATCCGCAACATAATAAACTAAACTAGTATTCATTATTCCAATTGTATAGTTTAGTTCTTCAGGGGTATTTAATAATACAGCAGGACCTGACATATCAAACATGCAATCATTTTCAAGCACTCTAAATGCTACACCTTTGGAAGTTGCATCAGAATATGTAATACCAGATCTAAATGAGTTTTCCTCTGACAGTAAGCAATAATTTTTACTTTTTTTAATTTCACCGCCATTATTAATATAATTTAAGCACAACCAAACATTCCCATACCATTTTTTAAAAGGACCACCTTTAGCATATTTCATCCAATGTTCATTGGTTTCATTAAAAACTAGGTTTTTACTTTCAGAAATCTCCCACCAAAACCTTAGAAGCCTTTCGTTATTACCTGTCTTTACTCCATTTACCACATTAGAAATATTATTTATCGTCTTTTTACCAAATTTATCTCTAAATTCATCAGATATCCAATAGATAAATGGATAAGATTTTATAATTTTTAATTTAGTTTGAGGTGCAATGTAGACTAAATCATGAGATTGCCCTTTAATAAGGTTTTCATATGCCCCACAAAGAGCATCATATCGTTTTGTCTCATATAAATGATTTAATTTTATAAATATAGAGTTCCTATCACTATTACTATTCTTTTCAAGGACATATAAAGCACTATCAACTCTAGCTGAAGGATTAAACATTCCTAGATAACCCCACTCCACAAATAAGTTGATATGAGTTTTATCAATCATGAACTTCCTAACATCTTCAAATTTTTTAATGTACATAAATGTTGGAGGATGCACCATCGCAATCAGACCATTATCCCCAACAAAGTCATAACTCCTCTTTATGAAAGTCACATAAAGATTAGTATTAAATTTGTGTGGCTTTTTATAATTCAAATCTAAAAATACTTTAAGTTCTACACCAAAATCAGCACTATCCGTATAAGGAGGGTTTGCACAAGCAACGTCATACTCTGTAGTGAGTAATTCTAGAAAAGTAATTGCATCACGCGTTTTACTGGCTATAAAGGTATCTGCATCTTTACTGGCAAACTGCTCAACTGCCGCTTTTAAGTTATTAAAAAACTTTTCAGTGAAATCTTTTTGTTCACGGATATCTGCATCAGCAAACAAGTCGAGAACTTTGTCACCTTGTTTAGCTTCTAATTCTTTTAATTTCGCTTTTAGTTTTTCATCTAAACGAATGAGTGAACCAAATTTATAGGCATAACGAAGATCATTCCAAATATCTTCAATCAGTTCTTTTTGGGTATTATCTAAATTGCCACCAGCTTCAAATATATGACGCGCTTCTTCATAG
>NZ_JACJDM010000073.1:0-19291 GCF_014163545.1 Pseudoalteromonas sp. SR45-6 | reverse complement strand
AACCAACCCCATTGGGATGGTTGGATTTGGCTGCAAAATACTGTGATAGAAAAATGGCAAGCAAACAAAGTGTATCAAGGTGGCAACCTTGTAAAACACGGAGCCGACTACTACCTTGCCCGCTACTGGAATGAGAATAACGAACCCGCCCCCCACAGTAGTTGGCAAAAAATTAAAGATTTATTTTACCAAACCCCAGATTTACCACCTGAACACCCTGACGACTATAAAACGCTGGACGGTGTTGATCAAAATGACAACGGTATCCGCGACGATTATGAGCGCCATGTGTATGAAAAGTTTGATTCTCCACAGCTCATCACCTTTAGTTTAGGTGCCGCTTCAACATTACAACTGGTTATTGATATAGAGCAGGGCCGTATACCAAATTTAGATACTGAGATCGGTAAGCAGATTATTTTGGATATGATTAACATAAGCTACTGTGTTCGATATTTACAAAATTCACACCCACACTTTAGAGAACCCGAAGTTTTATACTTTAATACGATAGATAGAGCTTACGCGAACCGAAAAAGCCAAAATAAAATTAGTGACTATATTGCTTGGGATGACGACTTTCATTACGGCGCTGATAGAGACTGCAAAATACTTAAGAAGGACATAAAATGAAAGCTACATATATTTTGTTCTTACTTATATTTCCAATTTTTACTTATGGTAATTATCAAGCACTAGATCGGTACTGCTCTAAAAACATTGATAATGTACGCATTTTCTATGTAAATGGTATGCGGACTAATATCAAGCAATACAAAGCTAATTTAAATGAATTAAGTTACTTTCAAGATTCTTATCTACCAGAATTTAAAAAAGGAGCACTTCCTGCGGGAAGTCATAATAAAAGTGAAGCTATATTTATGCAAATATATGAAGTCGCACAGCAAAAGTATAGTGACTTGCCCGTATTTTCACCTGAGTATCGTATAATAACTGCAATAATTGGAGGCACTGTTAGCTCACTATCAGATATAGATATCGCTCAAATTGAGTCTGTTTTACAGGATGTATTTACTGAAGTAAATTACTCTATTATTGACGAGACAGACTATAAAAATGCATTTCAAAGACTTCAATTTCAGATGCATTCTTGCAACCGTATTATTCTTATTGGTCACTCGCAAGGTAACTTTTACACCAATGCTCTTTTTGAGGAAACCATATCTACTTATCAATATAGCGACGGGTATCTTGCTTCCGATTATCCACTGGTTAGCCTAGCCGCAATAGCAACACCAACAAGTTCAATAGGAGGAAGTTTGGGGGAGGAATATAAAGAGATCATTTCACACCTTACACTTGACGAAGACTGGGTCATACGAGCCGTAAGGATTTTATTTGGTAGTTTACCTTCAAACTATTCTGCTGAGTCTTTATTTGACTCAACTGGTCATGGGTTAATTGCTGCATACCTAAGAAATAATGCAGTTGCAAATGCAATAAGTGCTAAAATTGAAGCTTCTATTTTAAACCAAACTCCTTTCCCCTTATTTGAACAACACCCTGTAAATTCAGATGCTTTTTCACACATCGGCTATTCAACGATTAATAAAATTCTTGATCTCAAATTTGAATCAGGAAGTGTTTATCGTTATTACAATATACCTATTTTAGTATGGGATGAGTTGTATTACTCAACATCAATGGGGAAGGTTTTTAATGATAATATTCGAGGCCAATACCCTTTTGATAAGTTAGATATT
Source organism: Pseudoalteromonas sp. SR45-6 (assembly GCF_014163545.1). Taxonomy (NCBI): domain Bacteria; kingdom Pseudomonadati; phylum Pseudomonadota; class Gammaproteobacteria; order Alteromonadales; family Pseudoalteromonadaceae; genus Pseudoalteromonas; species Pseudoalteromonas sp. SR45-6. Next base: position 17,567 of record NZ_JACJDM010000073.1, on the reverse strand, counting down.
GAAAGTATGACTTATCTAAAAATGACGTCACTTGAACCAGTTGCAAAAGTTGAAAAATAACTAAACATTGGACTAGAAATAAAAAAAGGTGAGCCACTTCAGCTCACCCTTTTTAATAATTATTGTTTGGGAATAGAGATTGGATTCCCAATCTATAATTTCATTCCCAAACTATAATGACTTTTATCAATAAAATTATTAGTCTCTGTATGTCTCTACCGCTGGGCATGAACACACTAGGTTACGGTCGCCGTATACGTCATCGATGCGCGTTACTGTAGGCCAGAATTTGTTTTTAGCCACTGCTGGTACTGGGAATGCAGCGTAGAAGCGGTCGTACGCGCGGTCCCATTCGTTACCAAGTACGTCGCCTTGTGTATGCGGTGCAAACACAAGCGGGTTGTTTTCGATAGACCATTCGCCAGAGATCACTTTGTCGATTTCGCCTTTGATTGACACCATCGCTTCGATGAAACGGTCGATCTCAACTTTAGACTCAGACTCAGTAGGCTCAATCATCAAGGTGCCCGCTACTGGGAACGACATAGTTGGTGAATGGAAGCCGTAATCTTGTAAGCGCTTAGCAACATCCATTTCAGTGATGCCCGAAAGCTCTTTAAGTGGGCGTAAGTCAACAATACATTCGTGAGCAACACGGTTGTTGCGACCACGGTATAAAATTGGGAAGTGCTGGCTTAACTCGTGAGTTAAGTAGTTAGCATTCACAATCGCCATTTCAGTGGCTTGTTTAAGGCCTTCGCTACCCATCATGGTGATGTAAGCCCATGAGATAGGTAAAATAGCTGCTGAGCCGTATGGCGCTGCTGATACTGCTCCGTTGCCGATACTCGTACCAGGTACGTTAATTACGCTGTGGTTAGGCATAAATGGTGCAAGGTGTGATTTAACACCGATTGGGCCAACACCTGGGCCACCGCCGCCATGTGGGATACAGAACGTTTTATGCAAGTTTAAGTGCGATACGTCTGAACCGATAAAGCCTGGGCTTGTTACACCTACTTGTGCATTCATGTTCGCGCCGTCCATGTAAACTTGGCCGCCATGTTGATGAATGATGTCACAAATTTCACGAATTGTTTCTTCGTATACACCGTGCGTAGACGGGTATGTGATCATGATACATGATAGGTTTTCTGATACTTCTTCTGCTTTCGCTTTAAGATCAGCCATATCAACGTTACCGTTTTTATCGCAATCAACAACCACAATTTTCATGCTTGCCATTTGTGCAGATGCAGGGTTAGTACCGTGCGCTGAACTTGGGATCAAACAAATGTTACGGTGTGCATCGCCACGTGACTCGTGGTATTTGCGAATCGCGATTAAGCCTGCGTATTCACCTTGTGCACCAGAGTTTGGCTGTAATGAAACGGCATCGTAACCGGTGATGTTAACTAACCAATCATGTAGTTCGCCCATCATGATTTGGTAACCTTCTGCTTGGTCTAGCGGGCAGAATGGGTGAAGATTAGCAAACTCAGGCCAAGTAATTGGGATCATCTCAGCGGTCGCGTTTAGTTTCATAGTACATGAACCTAACGAGATCATTGAGTGATTAAGTGCTAAATCTTTGTTTTCAAGACGTTTGATATAACGCAGCATTTCAGTTTCGCTGTGATACGAATTGAAGTTAGGGTGCGTTAAGATTTCATCATCGCGTTCAAGGTTTGCAGGGATTGAATCGCTACCGTTTGCTTCGATGTCTGCTGCGATTGCATCAACACTTAAGCCGTGGTCTTCGCCAAGAATAATATCGAACAACTGTGCTACGTCTGCGCGCGTTGTGGTCTCAGACACTGAGATTGAGTATTCGCCATCATGGTTAGTAGCAAAGTTTACGCCGTTTGCTACAGCACGCGCTGTTACATCGTCTTTGTTATCGCTAACAACTGTTAGGGTATCAAACCAGGTGCTGTGCTTAAGGTTTACACCTTTAGCTTTAAGGCCTGCGGCTAAAATATCAGCAAAACGATGAATACGCTGTGCAATAGTTTTTAAGCCTTGTGGGCCATGGTACACCGCATAAAACGCAGCCATGTTAGCGAGTAATACTTGCGCTGTACAAATGTTTGAGTTGGCTTTGTCGCGGCGAATGTGTTGCTCGCGGGTTTGCATTGCCATACGTAGTGCATCGTTACCTAAACGGTCTTTAGACACACCAATGATACGACCTGGTAATGAACGTTTGTATGCATCACGTGTTGCGAAAAATGCAGCGTGTGGACCGCCGTAACCCATTGGTACACCAAAACGCTGGGCAGAACCAAGTACTACGTCTGCGCCAAGTTTACCTGGTGCTTTTAATAATAATAAGCTCATGATGTCAGCAGCAACACAGGCAATCGCTTTTTTGCTTTGTACGCCAGCGATTAAATCTGTGATATCGACTACTTCACCTGATGTTGACGGGTATTGGAATAACGCACCAAAAATTTCGTGATTTACAGCATCAGCAGCAGGACCTACCACAACTTCAAAACCAAACTGCTCGGCGCGTGTTGTCACTACGTCGATAGTTTGGGTATGTACGTCATCAGCGATGAAGAAGATGTTGGCTTTTTTAGCTTTAGATACGCGCTTTGCAAGGCCCATGGCCTCGGCAGCCGCAGTTGATTCATCAAGTAATGATGCACTTGCTAAATCAAGACCGGTAAGGTCTAAGGTCATAGTTTGGAAATTAAGTAATGACTCTAAACGCCCTTGAGCAATCTCTGGTTGGTATGGAGTGTACGCTGTGTACCAGCCTGGGTTCTCAAGTACGTTACGTAATATTACGTGTGGTACGTGAGTTGGGTGGTAGCCTTGACCGATGTAAGATTTGAATACTTTATTTTTGCTTGCTACTGATTTTAAGTAGCTTAGTGTTTCAACTTCAGTGCGGCTTTCACCCACTGTTAGGCCTTGCTCTAAGCGGATGCTTGCAGGTACAGTTTGACCGATCAGCTCTTCAACACTCGATACTCCAAGAGCACTTAGCATATCGCTTACTTGTGCTGGGCTTGGCCCAATATGACGGCGAATAAAATCTTGCGTTTGCTCTAATTGTTCAAGAGATTTGGCGTTTGACATTTGTCCAGATTCCTATGATCCAAAAAATAAATGGTTATTACTAATGGGTGACCAGTAATAACTTAAAAGCTTTTGATTTAATAACTTACAGTGTATGGAAAAGTAAGCAGTAAAATCATAAAAGCCCCAATTATGTTAGGTATAATGGGGCTTTTAGTACGGCGATAAACTAATTATTAGTCTTCGTCGATGGTGTTTGCATAGCCTTCAGCGTCAAGCAAGTTTTCTAGCTCAGACTCGTCAGATGCTTTAATGCGGAATAACCAACCGTCGCCGTAAGCGTCGTTGTTAACTGTTTCAGGTGCATCTTCAAGGTCTTCGTTGATTGCAACGATTTCACCGCTGATTGGTGCATAGATGTCTGATGCCGCTTTTACTGACTCTGCTACTGCACAATCTTCGCCTGCAAGTACTTCGTCACCAACTTCTGGTAATTCAACAAATACCATGTCGCCAAGTAGTTCTTGTGCGTGCTCAGAGATACCTACAGTGAAAGTACCGTCACCTTCGTTGCGAACCCACTCGTGTGAAGAGGCATACTTTAACTCGCTAGGGATATTGCTCATTTTATTCTTCCTTTGGTTTATATTGGGTGATAACACCAAATCTTTTAATTGATACTTTAAAGTACAGACTTACCGTTACGTACAAAGCTTGGTTTAACTACTTTTACGTTAACTAATTTTTTACGCATTTCTACTTGAGCAGTTTCGCCAGTTGAACGTGGTACACGTGCAAGGGCAACACTAAAACCAAGTGTAGGTGAGAAAGTACCAGAGGTAATGACCCCTTCGCCACCATCAACAATTACTTTAGAACCACTACGCAATACGCCTTTTTCTTCCAGCACTAGGCCAACAAGTTTATCAGTGCTTTTGTCAGCGCGTTGCTGTACTAGTACGTCACGACCGATAAAGTCACGATCTTCAGGTTCCCATGCAATGGTCCACGCCATGTTAGCAGCAAGTGGTGATACGCTCTCGTCCATATCTAGGCCGTAAAGGTTCATACCCGCTTCTAAACGTAGTGTGTCACGTGCACCAAGGCCCGCAGGCGCAACACCAGCATCTAGCAGTTGTTGCCAAAGATCCGCAGCTTGCTCGTTCGGTACAACAATTTCGTAACCGTCTTCGCCAGTATAGCCTGTTGTAGCAATAAATAAATCACCAGTTTGCACACCAAAAAACGGCTTCATATCTGCAACAGCTGCTTGTTGATCAGCCGTTAAGATAGTGGCAGTTTTTGCTTTAGCATTAGGGCCTTGTACTGCAATCATGGCAAACTCTGGGCGCTCTGTTACTGCAACGGCAAAATCAGCTGAAACTTTAGCCATGTGCGCTAAATCTTTTTCACGAGTTGCAGAATTAACCACTAAGCGATAATCAGTATTTGAGAAGAAGTAAATGATAAGGTCGTCAATTACGCCACCTTGCTCATTCAGCATGCCAGTGTAAAGCGCTTTACCAGGAACGGTTAATTTAGCAACATCGTTAGCGACTAGTTTACGAAGGAATGCTTGTGCTTGCTCGCCTTTGACATCAACAATAGTCATGTGTGAAACGTCAAACATGCCTGCATCGGTGCGCACTGCGTTGTGCTCTTCGATTTGCGAACCATAGTTGATTGGCATTTCCCAGCCATGAAAATCAACCATTTTTGCTTTTGATTCTAGGTGCTTTGCATGTAAAACTGTTTTAGAAGTCATAATATTCCTTCACTTTATAATTAACCCAAGATTGGGCGTGGCCTCAATTTAATGAGGGGGAATAACATGGGCGGCGATTATACATAAGTTGTAATGCACCTAACACCCAAATTGCGATTTGTTCTAACAAATAAATTACAAAAGCTGGCAACTAAAAAATACGCTAGCCAGCTTATCAATTTATGTTTAAGCAACGTCTGGTAGTGACATATCAAAACCGCGTTGCTGTAAATATGTTTGCCATTTAGTCAGCTCAGGCGCTTTGGCCACCAGCTGAAAATACTGTATTGATTGTTTATCAATAGCGGTAATAAATACCTCACCACTTTGCGCACCGTAGCAGCTGTTGGCGTCTGACAAGCGCAGTCCAGGGGTGAGTTTAAATGCTTCGACTAACGCGTCAAATGCCTGCTCACCAGATAAAGTTAAGGTCGCTAAATCAGTGCGGGTAACAAACTCAATATCGTAGCGCAGTTGCTGTTCACTGATCAGTGCTTGTAATTGAGCCGCTGCATCTGTGTGCAACACAAATCTAAACGCTGTTGCACTAAAGTAATATAACGCAAAGCTATAATTGCTGTTTAGGTCACCATCTAAGGTGCCTTTCACACCTAAACCACTGGCGGTTAGTTTGTTTAAATCTAACCCTAATATAGTGGTTAAAAACGGGATTGCTTCAGTGCCGCTAAAATCGATCACCACGGTGTTTGTATTGAACTGCAGCATATTGCTATCAGCTGCTTCAATCTGGCTATGACGAGCAAACATTATCGGGCTAAAAGTCATTATCGACACCTATCAATCTTTAATGGCAAAAGTATATTGTGCAAGTCTAGCAACAACAAATTGTAATTATTAATCAATTGATAAATAATACTTATCAATCTACCCCCATAAATTGTAATTTTTAATATGAAAAATATCTCAACAGACAGCTTACGCACGTTAGTTACTGTGGTTGAAGTAGCAGGTTTTGCTAAAGCAGGTGATTTACTTGGCTTATCGCAACCCGCTGTAAGTTTACAAATAAAGCGGTTAGAAGAAATGCTCGGGCATAAGCTATTTAAAAAACAAGGCCAGCGCCAAGTACTCAATCAATACGGTGAACTGCTGCTGCCGATGGCAAAGCAAATGCTGCTGCAAAACGACACCATTTTGCAATTATTTACTAAAGAGAATGTGACCGGTAAGGTGAGGTTGGGAATACCCAGCGAATTTGCCGCTCGGATCTTACCCGCTATTATCGGTGACTTTGTGGCACTTTACCCTGAAGTATCGTTAGAGGTTAAATCGCGTTTAAGTAAGCATTTATTGTCGGTTTCACGAGAAGACCAGTTTGATTTAGTACTGGCGTTAAATGAAGATTTAAACTCTGAAAAGTTCCCTGTTTTTATGCAAGACCAACTGGTCTGGGTTGGTGATTTATCAATAGCACAAAATGACGTTGTTACGCTTGTGACTGCACCGGAAGGTTGTATTTATCGACGCCGCGCCATCGAGGCATTGCAACTTGCAGGTATTAAGTACCGCATAAGTTATAGTAACGCTGATTTAACAGGCCTTACTGCGGCTTTAAAAGAAGGATTAGGGATCACCGTTTTGGCTAGAAGCACAGTGCCTAATGAACTTAACTATGAGTTAAACACCGCTATTTTACCGAGCCTAGGTAAAATAGGTATTAGCTTAACAAAGCATGCAGAACAAGCCGAGCATGCGGTAGATAAACTTGCCGAGTTTATTGCATTACGCTTGACTTAATAGCTAACAAAAAGCCGCCTTTAGTTACCTTTTGATAATTTAGATTATCGCAACGAATATAGTAATACAATATTAACAACAATATGTTTTCATATTTATATTCAAAAACTTACTTAACGATCGGAATTGTTACAAATAGGATTGATTCGTATTATTTTACATGTTTAAATTGCGCCAGTTAAAATTAGACACATACAGGATCTATAATGCCTCCTAAGCTTATTGTTTCAACACTTTCGATGGCTATTGCTTTATCATTAAGCGCTAATGCCGTTGCAAATGATGCAACAAATAAAAAAAAGAACTTTGAGCAAATTACCGTTATTGGCTCGCAAGCTGCTATTAACGATATTCCGGGCTCTGCTACATTTATCTCAGACGAACAATTACAAAAATTCGAATTTACCGATATTTCTCGTGTTTTAGCATCTGTACCAGGTGTTTATGTGCAAGAAGAAGATGGTTATGGCCTGCGCCCTAACATTGGTATGCGTGGCACAGGTACTGGCCGTAACGATAAAATATCAGTAATGGAAGATGGTGTTCTCGTAGCACCCGCACCTTACTCAGCGCCATCGGCTTACTACTTCCCTACTATGGGCCGTATGGAGTCGATTGAAGTATTAAAAGGCGCAGCCTCTGTTAAGTATGGTCCGCGTACAACCGGTGGTGTTTTAAACTTACTTTCGCGCAGCTTACCGACCGAAGGTTCAACGGGTTTAGTAAACGCCGAACTCGGTAGCGATGGTTTTTATAAGGGCCATGCTTACTTCGGTAAAGAAAAAAACAACGCAGCTGGCCTTATTGAAGTTTTCAGCTATGGTGCAGATGGCTTTAAAGAATTACCTGTAGGTAGCGACAACACAGGCTTTGAAAAAACAGATTTTTTACTTAAATTTGGTTATAAGTTTGGTGAAAACAACGCGCATAACCTAGAGATGAAAATTAAGTACTCTGATGAACAATCTGATGAAACTTACATGGGTTTAACAGAAGAAGATTATAAAGCGTCACCAAACCGTCGTTATGCCGCATCACAAAAAGACCAAATGAACACGCAACATAATGCATACCAATTAAACTATGCTTATCGTTTTGGTGATGGTTATGAGTTATTAGCGACAGCTTACCTCAATGATTTTCATCGTAATTGGTACAAAGCGAGCAAAGTAAGTGAAAGCTATTTAGCACAGTACAGTGAATTTGAAGCGGCACCAACAGCTGAAGGTATTGAAGGCATTGGTATTAAAGCAAATAACCGCGACTACCAAGCCAAAGGTGTGCAATCAGAGTTGCACATTCCTGCGGGCGATCACTATGTGACTGTTGGCGTGCGCTACCACGAAGACGAAATGGATCGTTTTCAGTGGGAAGACAAATACACACTTAATCAAGATTTAAGTATGACCTTAACGTCTCAGGGCGTTCCGGGTTCTGACAGCAATCGTGTAGATAGTGCAAAAGCAACAACGTTATTCATTCAAGACCAGTGGTCAATCGATGCATTAGTGATTAATGCAGGCCTTCGTTATGAAGACATCACAATTACCCGCGTAGAGTGGTCAAAGTCTGATCCTAAACGTGAAAATGGCTTAACTAAAGACGTTTCAAACGATACACAAATCTTAGTGCCATCACTGGGGGCAACTTACACCGTAAGCGACAGCCTAACGCTACTTGCAGGTATTCAGCAAGGTTACGCTCCTGCTGCACCAGGTAATGCAGACCAAGAAGAAGAGGAAAGCGTAAACATTGAGTTTGGTGGCCGTTATAACGTTGCTGGTTTTAATGGTGAAATCATTGCATTCTTCTCTGATTACAGCAATATGCATGGAAATTGTACTGCATCTGTAGGCTGTAGTGATGAAAACATTGGCGACCAATACAACTACGGCGAAGTAGAAGTATCGGGCTTTGAGTTCTCTGCAGGTCGTATTTTCGAAACTAATAGCGCAACATTCCCTGTACGCTTAACTTACACTTATACGGATTCACAGTTTAAAAATGATTTTGCATCAGATATCTGGGGCCAAGTAAATAAAGGCGATGCAATGCCTTACGTTCCAGAGAATCAAATCGCTCTTTCATTTGGTGCCGTGCTTTCAAGCTTTGCATTTGATACGCAAGTGCGTTATGTATCTGACGCACATGCTGATTTAAGTGCTGACGGCTTGAATGCAATCGACAGCCGTGTTGTGTGGGATTTAGCCGCTAAATATTTAATTGATGACAAGCAAAAAGTATATCTAACGGTTGATAACTTGTTTGATAACACTTACATCGCTAACCGCGCAAACGGTGGTATTCAACCAGGTAAACCACGCACAATCCAAATGGGTTACAGCTACGCGTTTTAAGTAAACGCTAAAGGTAAAGGCTAAAAATTATAAAAGCAGTGCTTGTTAAGTCAAAGTACTGCTTTTTTGTAGATCGTGATTTATCACGAAAGTAGTGCGTAAATTGAACTGATATAAAATCGCAAACCTCAGCACCTTTGGGCTAAAACCCAGCTAACAGGTAGACACCGAGCTTATCTGGATTATTTTATCAAATTTAAGGCATAAAAAAGCGCGGTATAAAATCACACTACTCATCACTTAGCTAGCCTAACATCTATCTCACTAACTCTGCTACTTCCCTATCGCTTGCTTGGCAAACAGGTGCTTAATTGGGCCTAAGTTATCAACCAAGCTTAAACCCACACCACGTACCAGTTTTTTAAGTGGGTTAGCGCCTGCAAATAATTCTTTTAAGCCTTGCATCATGGCAATATGCTTTTGTGCATCAAGCTTGCGGGTACGCTCGTAATCACGCAATAGTCGATTACTGGCAAACTCTTTATTGTCAGCAGTTAAAAGCTCAATAAGGTAAGCGGCATCTTTAAGGCCTAAGTTCATACCAAGTCCTGCTAACGGATGAATGGTATGTGCGGCATCGCCCATTAATACCACTTTACCTGTCACCCATTGCTGCGCGTAACGCATTTTCAAAGGGAACGCTGTGCGCGCACTTTGTACCTCACATAAACCGCATTGGCCATCAAGGGCTGCCATAACTGCTTTATTAAAATCGCTATCATCCATGGCTAGTAACGTTTGGCAATGCGCAGGACTGGTTGACCATACAATTGAGTGCGTATTGGCATCTGGCAGCGGTAAAAACGCCAGTGGTCCAGTAGGTAAAAATACTTGGCGCGCAGTATTATTATGTGGCTCAGTGGTTCTTACCGTCGCAACGATGGCGTTATGATCATAATCTTTAAACGTAATGGGCAAATTAAACTGTTTCCGAATCGCTGAATTTGCGCCATCGGCTGCCACTAATAACTTGGCTATAACTGGCTCACCAGAGTCTAAGGTTATAAAGACGTCATTGTCACTTTGGTGTATTTGTTGATAGCGTGTATCAAACATAAGCGTTGCTTGGCTGTATTGTTCTAATTCATTGATCAGTGCATAACGAATGATGTCGTTTTCAACAATATGACCTAAATGAGGAAGGTCCAGTTCATCGCTGTTAAAAGCAATTTTGCCAAAGCTATCTTGGTCGCGCACATCCATATGGGTATAGGCGCGTGCTCTTTGAGCAATGATCTCAGGCCACACTTGCAAAGATTCAAACAAGTGTTGGCTGGCAAGGCTCAGTGCACTTACGCGCAAAGCGTATTCATCGCCTGGCAATACTTGTTTTGCTGCCGCATCAATTACTACTACACTGATATTGGCTTTAACAAGCCCCAGCGCGAGGGTTAAGCCAACACAGCCGCCCCCCACAACACATACTTGTGTCTGTTTCATAGTCGTTTACCTTGTTTAACCTGACCCATTAATTGCTTAGCTAAAGGTGTTTTTAAAGAAGAACACAAATCCATGGCGAATAGACCACAGCTGCGACCAAATGCGAGTATTCGTGATGAGTTTGAAAATAACCGCACTAAAGAATCTGTTAACGTCATTACAGTGGTTATATCTTGGTTACGTTGTTTGGCATATTCACGGGTAAATAGGTAACTGCCAATTGCCAATTCGCTCTTTACTAATTCACATAGAAGTTGCACATCGCGCAGGCCTAAATTAAAGCCCTGCCCTGCAATAGGATGAATCGCATGCCCTGCATTGCCAATTAGTACCGTACGGTGAGCACTTAATGACTCAGCACGGCCATACACCAGTGGATAGTTTGCACGCATGCCGACTTTAGTAAATTGCCCGCCACGATAACCAAATGCAGTTTGCAAAGCACTTACAAAAGCGCTGTCGTCAAGCTGCATATGCGCGTCAATATCGGCTTTATCCATACACCATACTAACGAGTAACGGTTATTACTCATCGGGAGTAATGCCATTGGTCCATGCTCAGTAAAGCGCTCAAAAGCATGGTTATGATGACCACCTGCCACTTCAATATTGGCAATGATCGCCCCTTGTGAATAAGGCTCAGGAGTAAAATTGATCTTTGCCAGCTGGCGAGTAGCCGATTGCGCACCGTCGGCAATCACCACTAATTGGCCATTAAGTTGAGCACCAGACTGCAAAGTAATACTTGCAAAATCATGCTGATAGGTAATATCTGCAACACTGTCAGGGCAATACATGACCACTTGGGTAGCTGCAAGTTGTTGATGTAAAGCACGACCAAACGGATTTACCTCAACAACATAACCTAGAGCTGACTGCGAAAATTGCGCACAATCGATCTGCGTTTTACCAAAGTGACCGCGATCCGACACGGTCACTTTTTTAATTGCCGCAGCAAATGAGGCATCAATATCAAAGGCATTAATGGTCTGTAAAAATTGCACCGATTGTTGTGCTAAGGCGATACTTCGGTCGTCAAAACTAGGATGGTGTTCAGTGCTTGGTTGATTTGCTTCAACCACCGCAATCGTTAATTGCGGCGCATGTTTCGCAAGACTCAGCGCACAACTGGCACCCGCTAAGCCACCACCGATAATAACAACATCAAACTGCTCTGCCACGTTATGCTCCTAGCGGTTAATTGCTTGCTTTTGCATTAACGCTTCAATCTCGCTGATACTTTTTGGCACACTCAAAGTAAGATTTTCGTGGCCTTGCTCGGTCACTAACAGGTTATCTTCAATACGAATACCAATGCCCTTATATTGCTCAGGTGCTTGCGCATCTAGGCTAACATACAAGCCAGGTTCAATAGTGAGTACCATACCAGCTTCAAATGGGCGTTCTTTTTCGTCTTTTTTATAGTCGCCTACATCATGCACATCAAGGCCAAGCCAATGACCAAGGCCGTGCATATAAAATGCTTTACATGCTTGGTTATCAAGTAACTCTTGTAACTCACCTTGCAAAATACCTAAATCAACTAAGCCTTGGGTGAGCACTGTCATCGCTAATTTATTAGCCTTTGATAAGCTACCACCGGGCTTTACTTCAGTAAACGCTGCTGCTTGCGCCGCTAGAACAATGTTATAAAGCTCAGCTTGAGGTTGACTAAATTGCCCATTAATAGGGAAAGTACGCGTAATATCTGCCGCGTAACCTTGCAGTTCAGCGCCAGAATCAATCAGCACTAAATCACCGTCGGTCAGCACATCACTGTTAGCAGTGTAATGCAATATATTGGCGTTATCGCCACCGCCGACAATGGTGCCATAGGCGGGATGACGCGCACCATGCATAGCGTAATGATGATGAAGCTCGGCTTCTAGCTGATATTCGGTAGCGCCTGGCTTTGCAAACTGCATAGCACGAATATGTCCTTGGGCACTTATTTCACACGCTTGGCGCATAATATTCACCTCAGCAGGTGATTTAAATAAACGCATTTCGTGCACTAAACCACGAATATCTTTAATCGTATGTGGCGCTTTATAACCTTTTTTAGGCGCGCCACGCAGCGTCTTTAATAACGCCCACACTTTATCGTCAAACTGTGGATAAGTACCTTGTGCATAAAATAAAATCTGCTGGCCGTTCACCAAATTCAATAATTGTTCAGTTAGTTCACTCAGTGCACATGTTTGGTCGAATAAATAATCTTTTTTAGCTTTTTCAAAACCAATACGACGACCATGCCAAATTTCCGCCAGCTTATCTTTGTTCAAACAAAACAGCGTACTCGGTGTATCGCTGCTTGGGCAAAGCACTAACACTGCATCGGGTTCATTAAAGCCAGTTAGGTAGAAGAAGTCGCTATCTTGGCGAAACGCATATTCAGTATCACGGCTGCGGGTTACTTCACTTGCCGCTGGAATGATAGCCACACTGTTTGGTTCCATCATGGCAAGTAAACGATCTCTGCGTGCTTTAAACTCTGCTTTTTCTATTTTAACTGTTGGCATTATAAACCCTGTTTATACTGTTAATTTTAACTTAGTGAAGTGTTTTTTTAGTGCTTTTTGGCGCTTGCTCTTGACCAAGTTCAGCAAAACACAACAGCGCAGAAACTCGCACATATTCAATTACTTCGTGCAATGCTTGGCTGTCTTCTTCGGTTTCATCAAACATGGTATCTAAACGCGTAATTTCACTAAAATCACTGATCACTTCTTTTACATCAGCTGATAACTTGCCATAGTCTTTTTGTTTTAAGCCAAAACCAAGCATAAATCCAGCGACCCATGACACTAAACCATTCGCTTGATCTACTAAGGTTTCGTCATCACTTGGTAAAAATAAATCAAATTGAAACTCTTCGTTGTTAAAACTTTCTACAACTTGCTTATAAATAATGGCAAAAAATTCTTTCAGATCATGGCTAAATGCTTGGCCATCATTAAACACATCGCTTAATAAGCCTAAGTATTCTTTGGCTTCAATACTCAAGCCGCAGGCTAATAATCCACTGATCACGCCGTGTGCTTCTGAAGGAGTGACAAATATTTCGTTTTTTTCCAATAGTAATTGGGCTTGTTGGTAATCTGGTAATTCGTTCATGCTGAGATCTTCGCTTGGCTAATTAAGTCAATGCTACCACTCGATAAATAGCAACTCCAATGAAAAGTATGATTGAGGTCAAAAAGCAATCCGAAAAGTAAATAGCCAGTTACCAGTGCTGGAAAATTACCCGAACAGTATAATTATTTTGAATTTGGGGTGTAAGGATTGGCTTATGTCTTATATACTGAATTTGTTCCCTAGGGTGTTGGAGCTTGGTTAAGTCCCTGAGCCGATAAATTTTATGTTAGGGTTTCTGTTCGTCTGCTATTGTGCAAGCTCGGCATGTACCGAGAAGCCTACGGCAAACCGCAGATTCCCGCCCTGAGACCTTATGGTTTCAGGACTGACACCGAGTGCCGCATACTTGGGGAACACCTTTCTTACCTTCCTTTATACTATCTGCTGTTGTGCTTTAAACCATTGATAATAATATGAGCCAAATGTATTTAATAGCGTCGCAAATGCAATTAAGCTCGTACCCAGAATTTGCATCAAACTCATTACGGTACTAAAAAATAAAAACTGGAATGACACCGCAAAGATTAAGTTAGTATAAATTAAAGGCGCCAGCTGTGAGTTTGAATCAACTAATCTATATGCTTTGGAACGAAAAAACTGAGTTGCAGCAGTTGAAAGTCCTAAAAACAATAATAACAATAAGATCCCCTGCTCGAAATTGACTATCATTATTATACTTTGTTGATACTCAACTTGGCTGGTAAAAATAACCATCACAGGTAAAACAAACAATGCTGCAATTGCAAAACAGCACCCGTTTATTACCAAGATAGGTAAATTTATTTTACTGGCTCTAAATAAAGCAACTTGCGAGCAACCATTAAAAAAACCAGCCGCTAAACCTATTAATAATTCCCAGCGCCACGTTATCCCTTGTACGGTTAAGTTTTGCATCACCACGCCAATGCCCATTAATATTAAGGTAGGTAAAACCATTCGACTGATTTTGGTTTTATAAAAATAGCGCTCAAGTAGCGGAATAAATAACGGCCCAGTACTAAATAATACCACGGCCTCAATTAACGTTAAGCGACTTAAGGCCAACATAAAACAACCTTGGCAACTGGCAATAAAAATGGCACGTAAGATAAATGCACCCCAAGCTGCTTGATTTGGCATCACCCAGCGGCTGCATGCAGCAATAAACAACATAACTAACGCAGGAAGTAATAAACGCAACATCACTAATATTGCATCACTAAAATACTCAGTTAAAAGTTTTGAAAATAAACTATTCAACGCTAAAGTAAATGTGGATAACAGCATAAACATACTGGGTCGTAATAAAGCAGCCATAACAACTCCTTTCTCAACGAGAAATACGTTTCACATTGAGAATAATAAGCTTAACATTAATCTGAGGCGCTAAATTAGCGTAAATAGGTAGAATGAAAAAGCGAGTAATTATGCACAAACCTGTAAGTAAAACTTAACAAAGAGAAACTATGGCTAACTCTATTCCTTTAAAATCGCTTCATAGTTTTATTGCAGTCGCAGAAACTGGAAGTATGGTCCTCGCTGCTGAGCAATTAAATATTAGTCATTCTGCAATAAGCCAAGCAATTAAGTCTCTTGAATCGCAACTAAACACTCAATTATTTACTCGTATCGGCCGACGCGTTGAGCTAAATAGCACGGGTAAACGCTATTACCTGCGAGTACAGCCAGCTCTAAATGAGATTATAGCTGCAAGTTTTGAGATCTCTGCGAGTCAGCTCTGCGCGCACTTAACTTTAAATATGGTGAACTCGATGGCATTGCATTGGTGGATCCCACGAGTAGCGGAACTACAAGCTTACGCGCCAGAGTTAGATGTGCGTTTATCTAATTTAGTCGGAGAGTTTAACTTAGAGCAACATGGCGTGGATGTCGCTTTGGTGCATGGTAAACAACAAGATTGGGCGCAATATCACTGCGAAAAACTGGCTGATGATGAGCTTATTTTAGTATGTAGTCCTGAATTAATAAAAACCTTGCCCACAGATTGCCAAACTCTCAAAGAGCTACTTACTCGTTTCCCGGCTATTTTTGCCATAAACCCACGCCGCGATAACGATTGGCACGTATGGTGTAACGCCCATCAATTAGCAATACCGAAACAACATAAAAATCTCACTTTTAATATTTCAGTACAAGCAACGCAAGCGGCAATGCGCCAATTAGGTGTTTTGGTCACCCATAAACAATTTGTAAAAGATGATATTCAACAGGGTATGCTGGTGCAAATAGGTGAGCCGGTATTAAACCCACATCAACAGTTTTATTTTGCTACCAGCCATAGCAAGCGTGAACAAGCCACTATATTGATATTAAAAAAATGGTTAAAATCGCAGTTTTCTAATCAATAAAAGTTTATCAGCCTACGGCTTACTAAAAGTTAATTTTTAACTTTTAGTGCACCTAATACAATACAGACAACACCACCGACCATTCCAGCCCATGCCTCGATGGGTGTATCACCACTAAAAGTTCGCGTAATTTGCGCACTTGCAGAGTCATAAACGTCATAACCCCAAAAAGCCAGTGCAGCTCCAATACAGATCAGCACAATACCAATTACTTTATTCATTTTAATTCCTATTAAAGCTAACAGAGGTAATCTCTAAAAATACGCTAAGATATTGATTTAAGCAAAAACTAAAAATAACCTTCACACCGCTATTTAAAAATTACTCATGGTATTTACGGATCACCGCAATCTTACCGTTTTCAATTTCTAGAACATCCATCAACGTTTGGGTGTATTCAATCAGTTGCTTGTTTTGCGGGTGCACACCTTTCGCGTGTTGCGTGTAACGAATCGCAATAGCGGTATTATTAAATATGAAAGTATCAAGTAACTTTGCTTCATATTCAGTGTGGGCACCTAGATAAAAAGTCATACCTTTGCGCATCATGGCCTTACCGTCAGGTGAACGAGAATCATCGCTTTGATAAGGTAGGTGTTGATTAGCAACATCATCAGTGAGTAACGCTAAAAAAGCTTCGAGTTCTTTACTGCTAGCTTTAGGCGCCTGAGTTGCCGTCATGGTGGAAAAATATTGCTGGGCGAGTCCTTCTAGTTCGTTATTTTCGTCTTTTGCATGTAAGTTAAAAGTTGCGATAACAGCTAACAATAAAAAAGTAACGTATTTCATTATGCTCTCTTGCATTGTGTTTAATTATCACTCTATCAAAACAGCAACAAACTAAAATGTATAGTCTTTTTATAATAAATCACGCTTCGCCGGATGGTTTTATAAAATACTCTTATAAAATATCATCTAAAAGGCTGGCTTGTTCTGGACAATCTCAGTAAGCATGTAGCGAATCTTCTACAACTTAAGACCCATACCTTTTTAATTAAATTATTTTAATGTTCACCGGCACTTTCAATGCATAATAAAATTAACACACTCAATAACTTATTTAAATAAAAAGTCATTAGACTAACAACCAGCCTATAATTTACTTTAAAATAAATATAAAACTTAATGACCATTTAATATAAAAAAGTGATTGATTTAGGGAGAGGATAAATAATAGGGGTATTACGACTGCTAAGCAGCCGTAATAGAAATGCGTTGAAATAGATAGTAACGAGTTATAGGTGTGAAGAACTACCAGCTGATTCATTGAATGATAAACCTGATACAATGCCTTTAGCATTAAAACGGATTGTTACATTCTTTGTCTCATTTTGAGAACCACCGACATGGCCTGCGTATGGAATAAAGCCTACACCACCGCCTTGACCTTCGCTGTAGCTGTATGTCCATACAACTTCGTCATTACCTATATCATTAACGCCCATAGGGTCGCCAATCGCTTCTTTGACTTGCTCTTGAGTTGTTTCGCCTTTTTTGAAGCCTTTTACAACTTCCATATCAAAATCACGGCCTTGTGAGGTGCTATTACATGCGGCCAAAACAAACGCCATTGCAATTGTTAATAATATCTTTTTCATGTCATTCCTTAATAATTATCTTTTAAATTCCATTTCAACGCGATTAAGCGCGTTAATTATGAACAAAAAAAATAAAATATCAACCCCAAATGGAAACATATTAAAGATAAAAAATTAATCAGTAAAAATGTAT
>NZ_JACJDM010000072.1:0-19487 GCF_014163545.1 Pseudoalteromonas sp. SR45-6 | reverse complement strand
TGTTTCGCCTTGTGCGACGGTGTGTTGTTGTGTCATTGAAATATCCTTATCCCTAAATATAAATATCGCCAGAGCAAGTCTACGTTTAGGTGATGTTGCCTACTGACCAATCGTGATCGGCGAGTGCAAAAAAGCTGACTTTGGCGTTTTCAAAATCAGGGCCTGATACGTTGGCGTAGCCGTTTTGATCGAGCTGTCCGGTGATAACATGGCCGTTACGTAAGCGAATTTTGTACCCCATATTCGCTTGCGGCTCGCCGGCTTCATCACGCAATTCAATTTCGTAGCCTAACGCGGGCTGTTCAACGGTAAAGGTAGTGGTATCTACTGCGCCGCTGGCAGTGACAATAACGTTATAAAGTCCGGGCTTTACAGCAAAAAAATGCTGCCAAAATGAGACTTCGTCAGGGCGTTTTTTATCGAGTTGTAAGGTTACTTGCCCGCTGGTTGGCCCTTGCCACTTAATAACCACGCTGCGGCTGTTGCTGCTTGAGCCTTCAATATTGAGCTTCCATCCATCGGGCACGCGTAAGCTAGTGCCGGGTTTGGCTGGTTTGCGATTACTAAAGCCTAGGTTGTAGTCGTAAATCAAATTGGCATTTTTATAGCCGGTATATTGCTCGGCGAGCTGCTCTACGGTTTCGCTTGCTTGTAAAAGATGGTTTGAAAAATTTTGCCTAACTTGATGCGACGCTTTTAGCAATACAGTACTTTGCAAAATAGGCTTATATATACATACTGCGGGTAAGTGAACTTCAACAACTGTTGGCTTTAAAGCACGGCTATTTTGCTGCATTGATTGCGCAATATACTTTGCTTGGCCTTCTCCATACTGGCTATTGAGTAGCGCTGGATTTGCTAAGAAGTTTGCTTGGTTGGAGTCACTTAAAAAATGCTCCGAAGCCGAATAATCAGGTGCGGCATTAGCTCCACCGGATGACGAAAACTTAGTGGTACTCACAGGATCTTTTGGATAAACAGCTAAGCCTTGCGCGGTATTTCTATAGGTGTTGTAGCTGACTTTTCGCCATGTTTTTTCATTTGCCCAAAATTGGCTGCGGGGATCATCACGTAGCCGTGCGGCTTGGCGTTTATCAATTACACCATACTGATTATCTTGAATAAGCCGTTGTAGTTTTTTCGGTAATAAAAAGAATTCAGCTCGCCTGACGTACGCAAACGTTACAACAGGTTCGGTTGCTTCATCTTTTATTTCATCAAAAATATGGGCGTGTTGAAAGTTCACCGCGTCCTTGGTGAGCATGTGCATCCTCGCTTTCTCTAATGCAGAGATTTAATTTTTTAAGTATAAACTTTAGCTTGCAATAATAAAGAAGTAGGAACAAAAAATCTACAAGCATTTATGCTGATTATTCACTTGTGTTATTATTCACTTGTGTTTTTATTCTCTCGCACATAATTACTAGCGCCACGAGTAATGTAGCGTAATTGCCAAATTAAACGCTCGACTAACTCTTCTCGTTGTTGCCCTTCTATGTCTAATGCTTCAGCACCGGCATTAAATACTAGCGTGACCATAGCCTCTGCTTGAATATACGCATGAGTTGCATCGCACGGGGTTTCGCTTTCAAGATAATGAGCAAGCTCTAAAATAAAGTGTTTAATTTCACGGGCTACAGCGGCACGAAATGCTTTAGAGGTGCCGGAGCGTTCACGCAGTAATAATCTGAATTGATTACTGGAGTTATCAATAAACTCCATAAAAGTAACAATCGAGGTGGTGATAATGCTACCGCCACTGGCTATACGGCGGCGCGCTTGGCGCATTAGCTGGCGCAGCGTTAAACCGGCTTCATCGACCATGGTTAAACCCAGTTCATTCATGTCTTTAAAGTGGCGGTAAAATGAGGTTGGTGCTATACCTGCTTCACGGGCAACTTCACGTAAACTTAAATTAGAAAAGCTATGATCGGCGCTTAATTGGTTAAATGCCGCTTCAATTAAAGCTTGTCGTGTTTTTTGTTTCTGTTGCGCGCGAACACCCGACATGAACTACTCCTGATTTAATTTAAATCAATTTATGGTGATTTTTATCTTAATTCTCCAGTCTAATACTTGACGGCAAGAGAATGAAATATTATTTTAGCTTACAAGTGTACGCTCAGATTTGAAAAGATGAAAAAACCACCGATTATTTGGACCAATGTCCTATTTTTTAGTATTACTTTTTTGGCTGCTGCCACATTAGTGCCTTGGTATGGGTTTACCCATGGCTTTACCAGTAGTCATTGGATCGCATTTGTTGCTTGTATGTTTTATGCTGGTATGTCAATTACCGCAGGCTACCATCGCTTATGGGCCCATAAAACTTACGACGCTCATCCTGTTGTAGAAGCCTTTTTTGCTCTAGGTGGTGCTTTTGCACTACAAAATAGTGCGCTGCACTGGAGCAGCGATCACCGCGTTCATCATGGCCAAGTTGATGATCCTGTAAAAGACCCTTATGCAGCAACTAATGGCTTTTGGTATAGCCACATAGGTTGGATGTTACGCGATTACCAAGGCGACAGTTATGGTGATTATAGTAATTGTCGTGATTTACAACGCAATAAAATAGTGATGTGGCAACACCGTCATTATATGAAATTAGTATTAGCAACTAATATTGGTATCCCTGCCCTGCTGGGTTTAATAATTGGTGATGTAATTGGCATGCTGTTGTTAGCTGGATTGTTGCGTTTGGTATTGAGCCAGCATTTCACCTTTTTTATTAATTCGGTGGCGCATATCTGGGGCTCTCGACCTTACACCGAAAAAAACACTGCTCGTGATAACGGGGTACTAGCCTTGTTTACTTATGGCGAGGGTTACCATAACTTTCATCATATTTTTGCCAGTGATTATCGCAATGGCATAAAATGGTTTCATTATGATCCCACAAAATGGATGATCCGCGCTTTTGCGGCTGTTGGACTTGCTAAAAAATTAAAACGTACGCCGGTTGAGCGCATCGAAAAAGCCAAAGCCGAAACGTTAATGAATAGAACGCAAAACCGTTTAGCGAAATTGCCTTTAGCGCAAGATAAGCTTACATTATTGCAGCAAGAGTACGATTTATTGCTGAAAAAGCTACAACACTTTTGCGCACTAAAAAAGCAAGTTTTAGAAGTTAAAAAGAATAACATGCTGCAACAATGCGAAAAATCAGCTTTAATGACACAATATCATGAGTTGGAAGCAGCCTGGGAAAATCAAAAGCAGGCGTGGCTTGCACTCAATGCGAGGTTATTAAAAGCCTCTTTTAGTTAATGTAGGAGTGGCTGTGGCCAAACAACAAGTAAAGCAAGAACAACCATCATTTCAATATGATGCAATTATTATAGGCACAGGTCCTGGCGGTGAAGGTACCGCCATGAACCTGTCTAAAAGCAACAAAAAAGTGGCCGTTATCGAACGCCAAGCTGCCGTTGGTGGTGGTTGCGTACATTGGGGTACTATCCCTTCAAAAGCACTACGTCACTCTGTTAGCCGCTACATAGAATACAAAGCAAACCCATTGTTTAATGTGGGTGAGCGCCCTAGTAGGTTAACGTTTCCTGATATTTTGCGCCACGCCAGCTCGGTTATTTCTAAGCAATCAAATTTACGCAGTAGCTTTTACGATCGTAATCGCATTCATATGTTTCAAGGTGATGCTAGCTTTGTTGATAAGCACACAATTGAAATTAAACGTCTTGATGGGTCAACCGAACGACTAACTGCTAAAACCATTGTTATTGCTACAGGTTCTCGCCCTTATCGCCCACCTGAAGTCGACTTTACCCATTCTCGTATTTACGACAGCGATACTATTTTAGGCCTAGAGCATGACCCTCATCGTGTGCTTATTTACGGCGCTGGTGTCATTGGTTGTGAGTATGCGTCTATTTTTAAAGGTTTAGGTGCAAAAGTCGATTTAGTTAATACTCGCGACCGCTTACTCGCCTTTATGGATGCTGAAATCTCAGATGCTTTAAGCTATCACTTTTGGAATAGCGGCATTGTGATCCGCCATAACGAAGAGTTTGACCGCATTGAAACCCGTGATGATTGCGTTGTTATGCATTTAAAATCAGGAAAACGCGTTAAAGCTGACTGTATTTTATTTGCCAATGGTCGCACCGGCAACACTGACGGACTTAATCTTGAAGCGGTTGGTTTAAAAGCTGATGGCCGCGGGCAGTTAAAAGTTAATGAAACTTACCAAACCGAGGTCGATAACATTTATGCCGTTGGTGATGTCATTGGCTACCCAAGTCTTGCTAGTGCAGCGTTTGATCAGGGTCGAATTGCTGCCGATGCAATTGCCTGTGGTAATTGCGATGAAAAACTAATTATTGATATTCCGGCAGGTATTTATACCATCCCTGAAATGAGCTCAGTAGGTAAAACAGAGCAGCAGTTAACCGCCGCGAAAATCCCTTATGAAGTCGGCAGAGCTCAATTTAAACATTTAGCGCGAGCACAGATTGCTGGTACCGAAGTGGGTAGTTTAAAAATATTATTCCACACTGAAACCAAAGAAGTACTGGGTGTGCATTGTTTTGGCGAGCGTGCCTCTGAAATCGTGCACATTGGCCAAGCCATTATGGAACAAAAAAATGGCGGCAATAATATTGATTACTTTGTAAATACCACCTTTAACTACCCAACTATGGCTGAAGCCTATCGTGTTGCGGCGTTAAATGGTTTGAATCGACTGTTTAAATAAACACGTTGAGACAGCTAATAAAAAGCCCGCTTACTGATAAGCGGGCTTTTTTGATTATAAATGACAGTGCTTGTTACAGCTGCAGTTACTTATGATATTGCGCACTAAACTCATGTACGGCATTAATAAATACACCCGCGTTTTCAGGATCAACATCAGGCGTAATACCATGGCCTAAGTTAAATACATGACCTTCACCTGTGCCAAAATCTTCAAGGATAGTCGCTACTTCTTGGCGAATACGATCTGGTGTGCCATGTAACATTGATGGATCCATATTACCTTGCAGAGCTACTTTGTCGCCGACACGGCGCTTAGCATCGCTAATATTAATTGTCCAATCGAGACCAATTGCATCACAACCCGTTGCTGCTATCGCTTCAATCCATTGACCGCCATTTTTAGTAAATAACGTAACGGGCACTTTGCGGCCATCGTATTCACGAATTAAACCATCAACGATTTTGTGCATGTACTGCAATGAGAACTCTTTATAATCACGCGGGCTCAATACACCGCCCCATGAGTCAAACACCATTAGAGACTGCGCACCGGCTTTAATTTGTGCATTTAAATAATCGATCACTGAATCAGCAAGCTTATCAAGTAACAAATGCAGTGTTTTTGGCTCAGCAAACGCCATTTTTTTGATTTTACCAAAGGTCTTGCTGCTCCCGCCTTCAACCATATAAGTAGCAAGTGTCCAAGGTGAACCCGAGAAACCAATTAGCGGTACTTCGCCTTTTAGCTCACGACGGATCGTGCTTACGGCATTCATAACATAACCAAGCTCATCTGTTGGATCGAGCTTTGGAATTTTTTGTACATCAGCAAGTGATGAAATTGGACGCTCAAATTTAGGACCTTCACCGGTTTCAAAATACAAACCTAAGCCCATCGCATCTGGAATCGTTAAAATATCACTAAATAAAATAGCGGCATCTAATGGGTAACGACGCAGCGGCTGTAATGTTACTTCACAAGCGAGCTCAGCATTTTTACACAGGCTCATAAAATCGCCCGCTTGTGCACGAGTTGCGCGGTATTCTGGTAAGTAACGCCCTGCTTGGCGCATCATCCATACCGGAGTCACATCAACTGGCTGTTTTTGTAGTGCACGTAAATAACGGTCGTTTTTTAATTCGCTCATAGCGTAAAGGATCCTAAAGCTGATAGATATTGCGCAGATTGTATCACCATATCGCACACCTCTCTATCGCTATGGCACTAATTAACCTTAGTATTGATACAGATTAATAATCTATTTTAAGATGCTTGCTTGGTACAAAATTAATACAACAAACAATAACATTTGAAATTTTTTATTAATATGTTTGCAACATAGTAAAAACCTTGGTATAACTTGTCCCGCGTTAACAATAAAAACAATAAAAATTACATAACAATAAAAATAAAAATCTTCTAATAACAATAAGAAAGCTTGTTTAAACAAGTCATGGAAAAAGAAATTAACCACCTTTATGGTGGTTTTTTCTTGCCTGAAACAATATAAACGATTTGTATTTTATTAAAAAACTGTTTATATATCATATAGTTCTTGTTTTATTACAAAATTATAAAAAAAATGTGTTGATCTTTGCGGCATATTTCATTGTTATAGAAGAAACCAACCCAGCTAAGGAGAATGATAATGCTGACGCGTTTGGAAAAAGCTCAACAAAAATGGGGTGGTAGCCACACCGTGATCGACAAATGGCTCTCAGAACGCCAAGAGCTATTAGTTTTATATTGTCGTATTGCTGGCTTTTCACCGTATGATAAAAAAGACCATGCCTTACCTGACCAATTACAGATCCAAAATTTTTGCCAACTATTGATGGATTATTTATCTGCTGGTCACTTTGAAGTGTATGACGACATTGCCAAGGCATGTGAGCAAAAAGGCCCTAACAGCCAGCAGCTTGCCAATGAACTTTATCCACGAATTTCGCAAACTACTGACATTGCACTTGATTTTAATGACAAATATGCAGAGGTGGATAAAGAAGATTTACTCAATGATTTTGATGACGACTTATCAAAACTTGGTGAAACACTTGAGCTGCGTTTTGAGTTAGAAGATGAGTTGATTGATAATTTATATTCTAATCACACCTAGATAATACACACAATTATTACGTTACAAGGAGCTAAGCTCCTTGTTTGCTGTTTACTTTAAGTCTTTTCTTACCCATCTATAAATTTAATATTCCCATAACACCCCATAAAATTGAAATTTATATTTCAATGATGTAATTATAGCCTTATTGTGCATTAAAACTACAAAGGCTCGCCATGAATAAACGTACATTTTTGAAATCTGTATCACTCCTCAGTGCAGGGTTACTCGCAGGCAATAGCGCTCAAGCAGCTAACCTATCAAGTCAAACTGCACTAAGTTTAAAAAAGCCGAACGCCTTACCAAGCAGAGGCACAATTGGTGTAGCTAGCCCATCAGCAGCAACAGCAAATCAAAAAGACATTATTTTAGCTAAGCAAGTAATTGAAGCGCTTGGTTATAATGCTAAGTTAGCACCTAATATTATGGCTAGACGTGGCCACCTTGCGGGCACTGATACACAACGTGCAGACGATCTTAATGCGCTGTTTAACGACAGCAGTGTTGATGCTATTTTTTGCTTACGAGGTGGCTCTGGGGCGGCACGTATTTTACCCCTACTGGATTATGCCATGATCCGTGCTAACGCCAAACCGCTGATGGGCTACTCAGATATCACCGCACTTCATAACGCGTTACTAGCTAAAGCCGGTATTGTTAGTTTTCATGGACCTAACGCCTCTAGTGATTGGAATCCATTTCATGTTAAACAATTTAAACAAATGTTTGAGCAACAAACCCGCATGCACTTTAGCAACTTGCCAAAAGCCGAGGATGAATTGGTTAATAGCCAATACCTCACCCAAACCATCACACCAGGTAAAGCGACTGGACAACTTATCGGCGGTAATTTAACTGTACTAACAGCGCTGGCTGGCTCAACTTATTTACCACAATTTGACGGGGCTATTTTATTTTTAGAAGACATTGATGAAGCACCTTATCGGATTGACCGCATGCTCAGCACTTTAAAACTAATGGGTGCACTGGACAAAATAGCGGGGTTTGTATTTGGTGACTGTAACGATTGCAGCCCGGGAAATGGCTATGGCTCATTGACGCTAGATGAAATTTTTGCAGATTATATAAAACCGCTGGCTATCCCTGCCTACCGAGGGGCGATGATTGGCCATATAAAACGACAGTTCATATTACCGGTCGGTACGCAAATCGAACTCAATGCTGATACAGGTACGTTGACTATGAAAGAAACCGCCTTCAGCTAAGATTTTAGCAACAAAAAAAGGGGCTAATTAGCCCCCTTCTCGCACAGAATAAATAATTACTCTGCAGCTGCTGCTTGCTCTTCATTTTGAATTTCAAGTAATTCAACTTCAAAAACAAGTGTTGAGTTAGCTGGGATCTTACCTAAGTCACGATCGCCGTATGCTAGTTCTGCTGGAATAGTAAACTTATACTTAGAACCTACAGGCATAAGTTGTAAACCTTCAGTCCAACCAGCGATTACGCGGTTAAGTGGGAAAGTCGTTGGTTCGTTACGAGCATACGAACTATCAAATTCAGTACCGTCAAGTAGTGTGCCTTTGTAGTGTACTTTAACTACGTCAGTTGCTACTGGCATTTCACCATCACCTTGAGTGATCACTTCGTACTGTAGGCCTGATTCAGTTACTGTTACGCCTTCTTTCTTAGCGTTATCAGCTAGGTATTTTTCACCTTCAGCTTGGCTTTTTTCAGCTTCTACTTTGGCATGTTGCTCTTGCTTAGTACGTACTGACGTATCAAGTGCCGTTAATACTTCACGAATTTTCTCTTCGTCAATTTTTGCGTCGCCAGCAAGGGCATCTTCAAAACCACGAATTAATAGTGCTTGGTCAAGCTCAATGCCTAACTCTTTTTTATCAGCTAAATCTTTATTTAAGAAGTTACCAACAGATGCACCAATACCGTATGCTTGTTGTTGTACTTCAGTTTCAAGTTTAACAGGTGCTTGTTCTTGTTTTGCTTCTTGATTACAAGCTGTTAGCGCTAAAACTGACGCTGCAATCAATGACAATTTAATCGTCTTTTTCATTTTAAATCTCCGACACACTTTGCAGATGTCATTTATTGTATTATTACTAGTTAAAGGTTAACGGCCCATGGTAGGCTACTTATCTAATTTCTGATTGTAGGCTATACGCTCACTTTCACGTTAATTAGATAAACAACCTAGGCCTTCACGAGCCCTAGTCTAACCTCTCAATCACTAAGAGTTAAGGGGAAATAGCTGTAATATGTCGATATTTCGTACTTTTTTGTATCTTCTGTGCTGCACCTTGCTGATTGCCTGCTCAGAACAAAAAGACCAAGCCACTGCAAGCTATGAGCATGCAGCCAGAGGCGCGTTCGCCTCCGCAATATCTCATGATGGCAAATACAGCCTGATCTCATCTATACACCATGGGGTCGCCCTATGGGATAATCAACAGCAAGTACTAAAATACCAATGGTTTCAGCAACAAGACGCCGATAGCCTAGTACATACCGTGGCTATCGCTTATGACAACAGCCACGCTGTTACCGCTGAAAAAACCACTTTTGCAGTATGGGATATTGCCACTGGCAAAAATACCGGCTACTACAAAATAAAAACCGCCACTATTCGTGATATCGCCATTAGTAACCAAGGCCGCAGTGTTTTGTACGGTCGTAGCGATGGCGTTGTTGTTTACCTCGACTTAGAGACCGGTAGACGCATTGAGTTCCTTGGTCACCAAGAAAAAATTAACGCAGTTGCTTTATCGCCCAACGGAAATTTTGCTCTCAGTGGCTCCAACGATTATGCGGCGTACTTTTGGGATACTCGTACCGGACAAGTGATCCATCGCTTTAACCATCCAAGTCGTGTCACCCAAGTGACCTTAGATCCGCAAGGTCGCTATGCATTTACCGCAGACAGTATGACACAAGCACATGTATGGCAGCTGACAACAGGTGATCTTGTTAGTAAACTGCAGTATATTGCCCGCCAGAGAATTTTTACTGCGGTACGCTTTAATGAAGCAGGCACCTTGCTGGCAACAGGCTCACCTAACCGCTTAGTGGACCTATGGCAATTATCCAGTGGTGAACAAATTCAAAGTTGGCATGTAACACCGCGAGAAGGCAGTAGACCAAAATCAGCAGTGGTACTTGATGTCGCTTTTACTGACAACGATACTGCGTTGTTAACCGAAAGCTCCAGTGGGATCGCTGAGCGCTTTACTAGACGAGAAAAAAATGAACACAATTGAACATCGCTTAACAGAACTTGAAGCCAAAGTGGCTTTTCAAGACGAAACGATTGAAATTTTAAATGATGAAATAAAAGTTCACCAGCAGCTGTTGGCAAAAATGAAGCGCCAAACAGAGCTACTGGCTGAAAAAATTAAAGAGTCGCAAGCATCATCTATGATGATGTCAGACACGCCAGAACCTCCGCCGCCACACTATTGATGGTTGCGGGCGCTTAATCGCCCGGTTTAAACACGCCAATGACTTGTTCAAATTGGCGTGTTGATGCCTGAACAGCCTGCTCTGGCTGTGCCATTTTATGGCCGCACTGCATGCATTCGACTTTCTCTACATCGTGCTCTTTGTAAAGCATCATCATATCCATGGTTTTACACTCTGGACAGGTTGCCCCAGCAATAAATCGTTTTTTCTGTTTCACTACGTTTTCCCACAGTTTGAAAAGAAACTTGCTACATTTTAACCCAATAACTACCCAGTTGATACGCTGACGATTGAAATATAGTCCAGCTTCCGTGCTATGATAGCGTCAAGTTCACAAAGGCACAGTAAAGCGCAGACTACATGATCCAGATCTCAGAAATTGAATTACTTCGCGGCGGTAAAGCACTCCTTAAAGATGCCTCAGCTACATTATTTCCAGAACACAAAGTTGGCCTAGTCGGCGCCAATGGCTGCGGTAAATCAACACTCTTTAGTTTATTGAAATCTGAACTACAGCTTGATGCAGGTAATTGCAGTATCCCTAAAGACTGGTCTATCGCCTCGGTAAAACAAGAAACGCCAGCGCTAGATATCAGCGCAATTGATTATGTATTACAAGGTCATCCTGAGTATTACGCCATGCGTATTGCGCTGCGCGAAGCCGAACAAAATGATGATGGCGATACCCAAGCCAAAGTGCACATACAACTTGAGCACATTAAAGGCTATAGCATAGAAGCCAAAGCCGGCGAGTTACTTCACGGGTTAGGGTTTGCAAATAACCAAATTGAAAACCCCGTTAGTGATTTTTCCGGTGGTTGGCGAATGCGCTTAAACCTTGCCCAAGCGCTGATCCGTGATGCCGACTTGCTGCTACTGGATGAGCCAACTAACCACTTGGATTTAGATGCGGTGTACTGGCTGGAGCGTTTTTTACGCGCTTACACCGGTACTTTAGTGTTGATATCGCATGACCGTGAATTCCTCGATGCTGTAGTTGACCAAATTTGGCATATCGACAAGCAAAAGATCAATGTTTACAAAGGCAACTACTCGCAATTTGAACGTCAAAAAGCAGAGCGTTTATTACAACAACAAGCGATGTTTGAAAAACAACAGGATCAAATTGCCCACCTTGAGCAATTTATTACCCGCTTTAAAGCCAAAGCCAGTAAAGCCAAGCAAGCACAAAGCCGCGTTAAAGCGCTTGAACGTATGGAAAAGCTCGCACCAGCTCATGCTGACTCGCCCTTTGACTTTGAATTTGCAGAGCCTACCGCACTACCAAACCCATTGATGACACTCGATAAAGCTCAAGCCGGCTATGGCGATGTCACAATCTTAAATAGTATTAAACTTAACTTAGTCCCTGGTAGTCGCATTGCCCTACTTGGCCGTAACGGCGCAGGTAAATCAACCTTAATAAAATTATTGTCTGGCGACTTACAACCGCAAGCAGGCGAAGTATTCCAACATCAGGGCTTAAACATAGGTTACTTTGCTCAGCATCAATTGGAATCGCTAGATTTAAAAGCCAGCGCGATTACCCATTTGCAGCGTTTAAATCCTAAAGCCACCGAGCAATCACTGCGTGACTTTTTAGGTGGTTTTGCCTTTATTGGTGATAAAGCCCTTGAGCCCGTAGCACCGTTTTCAGGGGGTGAAAAAGCCCGATTAGTACTCGCAATGTTGGTCTATCAAAAACCAAACTTATTACTGCTCGATGAGCCAACCAACCACCTTGATTTAGAAATGCGTCATGCTTTAGTTATGGCGTTGCAAGGGTTTGAAGGCGCGATGGTTACCGTTTCCCATGACCGTCACATGCTAAAAAATACCGCCGACGAATATTACTTAGTGGATAACGGTGAAGTAACCCAGTTTGGCTACGACTTAGACGAATACTATCAATGGCTACTTAACGCTAATAAAGAAGCGGCAAAAACCACTCAAGATGACAATGAACCAAAAGCAAATTCAAGCGTTAACCGTAAAGAGCAAAAACGCCTAGAAGCAGAGTTTAGAAAAGCCACACAACCACTTAAAAAGCACATCGAAAAGCTTGAAAAGCAACTTGATAAACACTCAGCCGAATTAGCTGAAATCGAACAAGCACTTGGCGATAACGAGCTTTATAACGATGACAACAAAGCAAAACTCAAAGAATTACTAGCTAAACAAGCGACATTAACACCGAAAGTAAATGACATCGAAGAGGAGCTATTAATGGCCCTTGAGGAGATGGAACAAAAAGAACAGGCGTTTGCCAATGAACTTGCTTAACAGCAACGACTTTTGGCAATTTGCATGTCAGCTTTATAGCGAAGGTGACATGCAAGCACGCCTGTTAGATTACCAAAACCAGCAAGGTAAAAACGTTAACCTGTGCCTGCTACTGTATTATTTAGACTCTCTCAATCTAGCAATTAGCCAAACTCAGTTAAACAAACTTGAGCAATGTATTAGTGAATTTGATCAGCAGGTATTACAACCACTGCGTGCCGCCCGCGGCTATTTAAAAACCAACCACACCGAGATTGCAGATTATGCTGCAATTCGTAAAGACCTACTCAGCGCCGAGTTAAAGCTAGAAAAGCAACAGCAAGAGATGTTGATAGATGCGGTAAATAAATTTAGATTAGCTACGCATCCGGAGCCGAATAATATTAGGTTGTATTTGCTTAAGCTATAAGCAGCTCGGTGCGAACTTGTGTTTGGGGTATAGTTAGGGCAATCATGTCTAAAACCATTGCCCACGGATATTCATACCTGTAGGAGCCAGCTTTAGCTGCGAATATATTTTTATCTGTCTCACTGTCTTTTTTTGTACAAAATTTTAAAGTAATTTATCCACAATGAGGGTTTCGAGGCGCTACGCTTTAAAGAAAAGCCAGTAAAATATACTAGCGCATTTGTAGGTCGTGTATTAGCGCTTGAATTCGGCGGCTGTAGGCTTGTTGTTATTTTTGGTTCTCAACCTGATACCTATTAATGTTCCTATAACTGTACTTAAAAGTAAAATAGGTAGCTCAAAAGCTAAAGTTGGCGGGATAAACAACTCTTGCAAAATAAACGAAGTGATCGCAGTGCTAAATAAAAACCCCAACACATAAACTGCAAATGCATATTGCCAATTATGGCTTGAACTTCTGTAAGCCATAACCCCATACATGAATATGGATAAGAAAGCTGAGGGGATTAACTGGATTACGAAAAAGTCTTCAAAGGTTAGTCTCGCAACCATATTGATAACTTGTGATGTTAAGAAACCTAAAATTACATAAAAAAATGCCATCACTAAAGTGTATTTAACTATCCGCGTAACCCTCAAGATCTCCCCCTGTATTACAGTTTTTATAACCAATACAGTTTAAAATAAAAATGCAAAGACTGGTAGCTTTCCAGTTTTTTCATTAATAATGACCCGCAAGCTCCCTAGAGCTTTGCCACTTTAACCTTTCTCCTTGCAAACTCGCTAACTGATTTGATCCAAATCAACTTCTGTATCACTGCTAATCAACTTAGGAAAATAGCTTGATCTGGATCATAACAACCTAGTCAAACTGTCTCTATCATTAATCCATAGACATTAGGAGGCATTTATGGACGTATTCTTCAGAGACTTTTTTAGTGACCCAGTACTATTTTTATCATTTGGTTTTCTGGGAGTAGTGATCAGTTTATGCCTTTTCTTTGTGTACTTTTTTATCAAAAAAGTACATGACGACAAAACACCCAATCAGAATTAAGCACGACGCACAAAGCCCCTATCAAGTTATTTGATTAGGGGCTTTTTATTATTAAAAGTTTGTTACACTAGCGATTCTATTAGCTAAACATGTTTTAACTTATGTCTACAGATTTCAAGCCAGCTTGGTGGATGACTAATCGCCATGTGCAAACCATTATGCCACGGTTTTTTCGGCCTTTTCATAATACTCGCTACCAATTAGAGCAGCTTGATACTCCCGACGGCGATTTTTTAGAGCTCGCTTGGTCACAACCCAAAAACGATAACGCGCCGCTGGCAATTGTATTGCATGGCCTGGAAGGTAATATCAATAGCTTTTATGCAAAAGGCATGATGAAAGCCCTCAAAAAGCAGGGGTTTAGTGTTGTTTTAATGCATTTTCGTAACTGTTCTACTGAAGTTAACCGCCTACCCCGTGCATATCATAGTGGCGAAACCGGCGATCTCGATTTTTTTATAAAACAACTTAAGCAGCAGTTTCCAGATCGCTTGATGGTTGCAGTTGGCTTTTCACTCGGCGGTAACGTACTGGCCAAATACTTAGGTGAACAAGGCGAACAATGTTTACTTGATGGCGCGGCGGTTGTTTCAGCTCCTTATGATTTGTCGCCATCATGCCAAGTTATTCGTAAAAGTTTGGCTAAGATTTATCAAAAGTATTTACTCGATCGCATGAAAAAATCGATGCAGCGTAAATTACCGCAAATCACAAAACAGATTGATTTAACACCAGATCAGCTAATGGAAATTGATGATTTATGGCAGTTTGACGATAAACTGACAGCTCCTTTACATGGTTTTATTGGTGCTGAAGATTACTATCAACAAGCCAGCGCTAAGCCTTATTTAAAACACATTACAACACCCACATTAATTGTTCATGCGAAAGACGACCCAATGCTGTCAATTAAAGCTGTACCCAGTAGGCAAGATGTTAGTGAGCATGTTACGCTGCAAGTCTCAGAAAAAGGCGGCCATGTTGGCTTTATAAGTGGAAAAAATCCATTTAAACCGATTTATTGGTTAGAGCATGTAGTGCCAGATTTCTTCACCCAAATCGTCAAAAAAGAGCAGCTATGATCATTCCCCATGAGCAACTAGATAAAGACACTCTATACAATTTAATTGAAAGTTATGTGCTACGTGAAGGCACCGATTACGGTGAGCAAGAATTCAGTATTGAAAGTAAAGTGGCGCAAGTAAAACAACAACTACAAAATGGCGATGCCATGGTGTTTTTTTCAGAACTGCACGAATCAGTTACTATTATTTCTAAAGGTGAATTTAAAGCACTGCAAAGTGAAACACAATTTAACGAGTAAACTTGTAACCCTAGTTGTAAAAATAGACAATGGCTTTTTTACTAAAAGAGCCATTAAAAATGATAAAACTAAGCTCAGTAGTTATTGCCGTTGCACTTGCTTTATCAAGCCAAGTGCAAGGTGCAGACATTAGCGCATCAGCTAAAGCAATTAAACTCACCAAAGACACTATTTTAATCGATACTCATATCGATGTGCCGTACCGTATTCATGCTAAATGGGCTGATGTTACTAAAGCCACTGATGACGGTGATTTTGACTACCCACGCGCAGTTAAAGGTGGCTTAAATGCGCCATTTATGTCGATTTATATTCCTGCGCATTTGGAGTTTGAAGGGAAAGGTAAAAGCTTTCAGCTAGCAAATCAACTCATTGATAGTATGGAAGCAATTGCCCAGCGCGCCCCTGACAAATTTGCTATTGCCGATTCAACGAATGATATTAAAAAGCAGTTCAAACAAGGCAAAATGTCGATAGCAATGGGGATGGAAAACGGCTCACCAATTGAAGGTGACATGGCAAACCTACAGCACTTTTTTGATCGTGGTGTACGCTATATCACCCTTGCTCATTCACAAAGCAACCATATTTCAGATTCATCTTATGATATTCGCCGTAAATGGAAAGGTCTAAGCCCATTTGGTAAAAAACTGGTTACTGAGATGAACAATATTGGCATGCTGATTGATGTTTCACATATTTCAGATGATGCGTTTTATCAAGTAATGGAGCTATCTAAAACACCGGTTATTGCCTCACACTCATCACTGCGCAAATATACGCCTGGTTTTGAGCGTAATATGGATGACGATATGCTACTAGCGCTGAAAAAGAACGGCGGGGTTATTCAAATAAACTTTGGTTCAAGCTTTGTAACCGCTAAAGCAGGTGATTGGGGCAAGCAGTTAAAGAGTAAAAAAGAGTCGGCAAAAAAAGAAGGCACTAAATTAAGTCAAGATTTTGATGCCGCGTATCGTGCTAAAAACCCGTATCCATTTGCGAGTCTTGAGCAAGTACTTGAGCATATCGATCACGTTGTTGAGCTAATTGGTATCGATTATGTTGGCATCGGCTCTGACTACGATGGTGTTGGCGATTCACTGCCAGTAGGCTTAAAAGATGTATCTAGCTACCCGAATCTAGTGCAAGGATTAATGGATCGTGGTTACAGTGACAAAGATATCAAAAAAATCCTCAGTGGCAATGTGCTGCGCGTATGGCAACAAGCCGAACAGTATGCAAAAAAACATTAATTGATAAATAATTAGGTCCTGAGGTTCAGGGCCTAATTACTCTTTGATGGCTGAAAAATCTCATTTATCAATTTCTCTTGAGACGTGGACCCTGCCATTTTAATCAACTCATACATCGCTCCTGTTGTCGCAAATGTGCTTTGTGTACAGCTAAACGCGTCAAACAAGTTGTACTGGTAATGCGTTGACTCAGCTAGTAAATCACCTGAAGACACATCATATACAAAAAACTCAGCATAGGTATGAAGCGCATTTTCATCTTTATAATAACCGTCTTTAGATCTATATTTAAACGCGCCACTGAAAATCAAAACCGTGTCTACATTTTGTTGATTATTAAACTCAATGTTGCTCCATCGCGAGACGCCTACATCAGTATTAATGATCGACATAGATTGCTTATTTAACGGCACTAATGTGGTATCAAAACCAGCAAAGCGCGCAATTATCCGCTGCGTTAGCAGCTCATTTAAATCCGTAGGGAGCGCATACAACTGCCGTTCATTGCTGAATACCGTAACCCCTGTATGCGTACAAAGTAAGTTATCACCAATCAGCGTAATCACACCAACTTTACCAAGCGGTTTGCGATTTTCTGCGATGCTGAGGGTTGCTTTTTTGACACTGTCTTTTTTAACCTTTTCTTGCTTTGTTGCGCACCCCAATAGGAGCAAAAACAACGCAATAAAAAACCACTTAAGTATATTCATATTTTTCTTTTCCGTGCTGTATACAACGACCAAACAACATGATGTTTGCAAAGAGAAGAGTCTCCTTGCTTAATTAAAAATAAAATTAATCTTCGTTATCAATCATACTTAGCGAATAAATTATAATACGCTGAAGCACACTTAACTTTCTACATCTTTTAACAGACTTATAGCCCCAAAAGCGGTAAATTACGCCTTTTCAAATATGGAGCCTCCACCACATGCCTATTAGTAAAGGATCAGTCGCAATAGCCCTTGCCTCAGCCGCACTTGTGGTCTCGTGTTACGGTACATTTTTCAAATCAGTGAGTTTACCTAACGACAAAAGTAGCACTGAACAGTCATCGATCATTGTTACTAATATGCCACTGAATAATGACGGCAACGAACTTTCAGTTACCCAATTGCATAACAAAATAATATCTTTACAGCGACAAGTGACTAGCCTAAAAATAAAAAATACTTCTATAGATCAAGAATATAATAACGATGACTTTAAGGAGTTAGTGCTTGCTGTACTGACGGAAAAAGAACAGCAAGAAATAGATGAAATGCGTGAAAGCAACCCACTTTACGGTTTTTATGCCGACTTACCACAAGACTATGAACTACGCATAAAGTCAGACTCTGACTATGCGAAAAAAATAACCACACAATTACGAGAGCAAATACTCGACCCAAATGCCACAGACATCGATAGACTCGCAGCCCTAACTCAACTACAAATGAATATGTATATTTTGAATAAATCAAAAATACCTGAGTATGACTTTGCGGTAGTCGATAATATTTTAGAGCTGGCCGCTAATAGTGATGATGAGAAATTCAAAATCCAAGCCATTGAAGTCATAACTCAAGCACCCGTACTCGATCAACGCCTGACTGAGCGCTTTACTTCACTACTGCAGCATGAGTCTAACGATTATATTCGCCGTTTAGCGGGGCAAGGCTTGATATCGCAATACTATCAATCGCAAAGCTCAGAAGATGGCAATAGCCAACAAATTGCCCAGCATATTTTATCACTTTACCAGCACACTAGTGATGATAATGTCCGCTCTGTACTTGATGAAATGATTGGCAATGAAAGCATGCTAGCAGAACTGCGAAAACATGCTGAAGGTTAAACGTATTAAAAAACGGCTCTCATTCTGATATAAAAAATTCATATTTCTACTCATGAAGGATTACTGAGTTTTAACTATACTGTTTTGCATAAGTCGCTAAATAAGCTATCGACATAACGCAATATGCGCACGATTAAAATTAAAAGTGGCATTACAATTAGCTATCAAGATAAAGGAAAGAAATCAGCGCCTGTCATCATTATGATTATGGGCCTTGGAGCGCAGCTAACAGTATGGCCTGATGAATTATATTTAGGCTTAGTAGCTAAAGGGTTTAGAGTCATTCGTTTTGATAACCGCGATACTGGTCTTTCAAGCCAACTTGAACAATTTGGTAGCCCTAACCTATTCAAAATATGGCTAAATAAACGGTTACCTATTAAATCCCGCATCCCATACACCTTAGATGATATGGCAAATGATGTATTAGAATTAATGGCCGAATTAAAAATCAAAAAAGCGCATTTAGTCGGTGCATCTATGGGCGGCATGATTGCGCAAATTATCGCAGCTAAATATAAAAAAAAGGTCTTGAGCTTAACCTCAATTATGTCAAGTTCGAGTAAACCTAAGCTATCGGCGTCTAATTTAAAGCTATTTTTACAGCTTGCAAAACATCGTCGCGCCCAAGCCAGTCGTGATGGTGCTATTAATTACAACATTAAACTCAACCAGCTCATTGGTAGCCCTGCTTACCCACAAGATGAACAAACACTGCGTAAACAAGCCATTTTGGGCGTCGATCGTGCTTACAACCCGCGAGGTTTCAATCGTCAACTTGCTGCTATTGCAGCAAGTGATTGTAGGCAATACTTAATGGCAAAAATTAAAGCGCCTACTTTAGTGATCCACGGCAATCTTGACCCTGTGATACCTGTTTCAGCTGGAAAATTAACAGCAGTGCAAATCCGTAAAGCCAAACTAAGAATCGTCAACGGCATGGGCCATAACTTCCCGCCAGCATTAATGGTAAAAATGACCAAGTGGATCAGCAAACACGTTAAAAAAGCAGAACAAAAGCGCGCACAGAAAAAGTTAAAAAAAGCGGTAAGCGGT